>NZ_JAVXCI010000028.1:0-4522 GCF_036659555.1 Acinetobacter sp. | reverse complement strand
CATTCATCATGTTTATTACTCCAATTTACAACACATCAGGTTGTAAATATGGGACTGCGCAGAAATCATTCATTGATTTTCCGCAATCCAATATTCAGCCACACATATTTTCAATACACTTATTCTGCATATTATTCAGGCGTCAGATGCTGCATTCCTAAAATCTGCATCCGCCCGGAATAACTGTTGCGCTGCGCAACACACATGCCAAAAATAAAGTTAATTTCTATTGAAAAACATTAGCTTAAATAACACACGACAAAAAACTTCCCGCTGATGATTCATACAGAAATAATCTGCGCAGGAAGATATTGAATTTATATTCTTAACAATATCCATATATTCAATTCCGTTTACAAAGTTAATAAAAACTGTTCAGCCTAAAAACCTATAAGTTCACCATTTTAAAATGCAACGCTTAAAAATAAATTAATTCAATTGAGCTCAGTTAAAATCAGGCCTGCACGGAGGCCTTTCTTCACCTGAGGGTTAGGAAATAAAATCCAGACCGGCTGCTGCGCCACGGCATAGGGCTGGCCCTGCTGCACGGCAATGACATCGCCCGGCTGGAATACCGAAAAGTTCGGCGCTGAATCTGCAAGATTGAGCTGAAAATCATCTTCCGTCTTGATGATTGAATCTGTGACCTGAAAGGCCTGAATCGCCTGGCGCTTGCGCGCCGGCAAGGCCTGCCCGCTCACTACAGCGCGCAGCACCTGATCAATGGCTGAAAATGACGCTAAGTCATTTTGGCCAAAAGGCTTGGCATGCCCCAGTTCCAGCGTAGCGCTGGCGGCCTGGAACACTGAGCTGGTGAAGTGTGTGAAGGTTTTTCCGGGCGCGCTATGATACACCAAAGCGTCCAGCTCGGCAGCATTCAGGCTGGCCAGCAGCGTGGCGTCATAGGCATGCGCCTGCTGCGGAAATAAAGCAAAGGTCGGCAGCAGTGACGGGCGGATTGCCGTATGCAGGTCATAGTGGTAGCGCTGCGCCTGCGCAGGGCTGTGCGTGAAGAAATCAGCTGCAATCTGTTCCAGCTCCGCCACGCGCTGCGCTTCCGCAGCCGCCGCAAATTGCTGCGGCAGGCCGCAGAACATGCGGTTCATGTCATTTTCAATATAGCGCTGGCCGGAACGGATCGCTTCAGGATTGCCTAAAATCAGCAGCAGGCGGACCTGCAGCTTCAGCTTTCCGGCAAAAATATCCTGAACCAGCTGCTCCAGCAGCTCAATGGGCGCAGTTTCGTTGCCATGCACGCCGGCGGAAAGCACGACAGCTTTTTCATAGGCCTGCTCCGGAGTCAAACATAAAACCCCTTCAGCCAGCCATTCCCAGCTGAAGCCGCCATGCATGCCTTGCGTAGAAACCGGCGCTTTATGCGCTAAAACACTGCCTAAAAAATCCATCATCTGCTTTCCCTGAACCTTGCTTTCCTTGAACCCTGCTTTTGCTGAATAGCGCTTAACGCTGAAAGTGGTAAACCGAACCCAATCCAAGAATCCGGGTCAATTCATCCAGCGCGGTGCGGCTTTCAATCAGCAGCTGCGGATCGGCCAGATCCTGCTGCGTCAATGCATCGCGGTAGTGCTGGTCAACCCAGGCATTTAAACGGATGAACAGGCTGTCATTCATGAACAGGTTCGGGTTCACCGCATTCAGTTCCGCTTCATTCAGCGCAACACGCAAGCGCAGGCATGCAGGGCCGCCGCCGTTGCGCATGCTTTCACGCAAGTCGAAGACTTTAATATCGTCAACCGGCGTGCCCATCTGAATCATGTCATTCAAATAGTCCCACACCGCTTTATTCTGGCGCGATTCTTCCGGCACGATAATGCTCATGCCGCCGTCTGCGCGCGTCACCAGCTGGCTGTTGAACAGATAAGTATTCACGGCGTCCTGCACGGAAACGCGCTGCTCAGGCACTTCAATCGAGATGAAGTCCTGCTCCAAATGCGCCATCTTCCGGCGGATTTCCGCCAAAGCATCGGCCTGATTCAGGAACGCCTGCTGGTGATGGAACAGCACCTGCTGGTTGCTCACCGCAATCACGTCATTGTGGAACACGCCTTGGTCAATCACATCCGGATTCTGCTGCACAAACACAGTCTGTTCCGGCTTCAGCTGGTGCAGGCGCGCAACCGCTTCGCTGGCTTCCAGCGACTGGCGCGCAGGATAGTGTTTCGGGCCAACGCCGCCGCCCAGGAACTGCTGGCCGTAAACGAAAACCTGAACGCTGGCCTGATCATAAGCGCCGCCTAAACGGTTATGGTTGGCTGCGCCTTCATCGCCAAACAGCGCAACCGGAGGCAAAGCTGCATGGTGGGCAAAATGGCGCTCATCATTGAACATGGCCGCCATAATGCGCGATGTGGTTTCATGCTCAATGGAGCGGTGGAATTTGTTGTTCAGGTTGGCTGCGGTGAAATGCACCCGGCCATCAGCGCTGTCCGCCGAAGGCGAAACGGTCGCTGCATTGGCTGTCCACATGCATGACGCAGAACTGAGCGCAGACAGCAGCGCCGGCGATGCGCGCATCGCCTGTTCAATCACATTATGGTCATCGCCGCTGAAGCCGAGCTTGCGCAGGGTTGGCACATGCGGGCGTTCCTGCGGGGCAAATACGCCCTGCTTCAGCCCCAAGTCCGCCATCGCCTTCATTTTCTGCAGGCCCTGCTTGGCCGCCAGTTTCGGGTTGGAAACATTGTTGCGGTTTTTGGTCGATGCTTCATTGCCGAAAGACAAACCTGCATAATGATGGGTTGGTCCAACCAAACCATCAAAATTCATTTCATAGCCTGACATTTTAAAACTCCATTTCAATCGACTACAGCACAATGCCTGGCGATAATTTCTCAGGTAAATTCACATGATCGCTTTCTAAAGAAGCCATCGGCCATGCGCAGTAATCCGCGGCGTAGAACGCGCTGGCGCGGTGGTTGCCCGATGCGCCCACACCGCCGAAAGGCGCCGCGCTGGACGCGCCGGTCAATGGCTTGTTCCAGTTGACAATGCCCGCCCGCGCTTCAATCAGCACGCGCTCAAACAGTTCACGCTCTGGCGATACCAGGCCGACAGACAGGCCGAAACGCGTCGCGTTGGCAATCTGCAGCGCTTCATCAAAGCTGTCATAGCGGTAAATGCAGCTGAGCGGCCCGAAGTATTCTTCATCCGGTACATTGCTGACGCCGGTCACATCCAGAATTCCGGCGCTTAATAGACTGCTATTCGCATCTGGCTGCGTCACCGGCAATAAGACTTCTGCGCCTAAGTCAATCAGGCGCTGCTGCGCCTGCAGAATCTGCTGCGCGGCCTGCAGGGAAATCACCCCGCCCATGAACGGCTGCGGTTCCGCATTCCATTCGCCCACGGCTAAATTGCGGGTCACTTCCAGCAGGCGCTGAATAAAGGCATCGCCGGCTGCGCCATTTTTAATGATTAAGCGGCGCGCGCAGGTGCAGCGCTGTCCCGCAGAAACAAAGGCCGACTGAATGGTTAAGTTCACCACCGCATCAATATCAGTGATTTCATCAATAATCAGCGCGTTGTTGCCGCCCATTTCAAGGGCCAGAATTTTTTCCGGCGCGCCAGCCAGCTGCTTATGCAGGTGGTAGCCGGTGTTGGCGCTGCCTGTGAACAGCAGGCCGTCAATTTCGCTGGATTGCGCCAGAGCTTCGCCTATGCTGCGGCCGCCCTGCACTAAATTCAGCACGCCTGCAGGCAAGCCGGCTTGCTGCCATAATTTAACGGTTTCTTCAGCAGTCCACGGCGTCAATTCGCTTGGCTTGAACACCACGGTATTGCCCGCAATCAAGGCAGGAACAATATGGCCGTTCGGCAAATGGCCCGGGAAGTTGTACGGCCCGAATACAGCCAATACGCCATGCGGGCGGTGGCGCAGTGAAGCCGCGCCATCGGCCATTTCAGTCAGGCTTTCGCCGGTGCGCTCATGATAGGCGCGGACTGAAATCGCGACTTTGCCCACCATCGACTGAACTTCAGTCAGGGTTTCCCAAAACGGCTTGCTGGTTTCCTGGCTGATCACCGCAGCCAGCTGCTGCTTGTTCTGTTCCAGCAGGCTGGCAAAGCGCTGGATAATTTCAAGGCGTTCTGTCAGCGGACGGCGCGCCCATGCTGCAAAAGCAGCGCGCGCTGACTGGCAGGCCTGTTCAACTTCAGCAGCGGTGGCTTCATTGCCGCGCCAAACCGGCTGCTGGCTGACAGGGTTCAATTTGCTCCATTCACTGCCATGCGCAGGAGACCACGCTCCATTAATGAATGAATTTCCTTGTGACATTATTGTTTCTCCATGATATCTAACGGCAGCAGGCGGACGCACTGCCCTGCTTCCACGCCCAAGGCTTCAGCCTGGGCTGCGGTTAAAGGCAGGCTTGCGTGATCGGCCTGATTGCTGACCAGAATGGCGCGGTAATGCTGATAGCAGTCATTGGCAACCAGATAGCGGATTGTGCCTTCCTGTACTTCAGGCACCAGCCTCACCTTGCAGACGTGGCTGTCCTGAACA
>NZ_JAVXCI010000027.1:0-30558 GCF_036659555.1 Acinetobacter sp. | reverse complement strand
CCCTGACTCTAGCGAGTCAGGGGGCTTTTTTTATGCAGGGAATGCAGGGGAAAAATAAAAAGCTGAACAGGAATAGCCCGATAAAAATAGAAGAAAGGCCGGAAAAAGAGCTCAGGCCAGTTATGCAGGCCTTATTCTTTATGAGAAAATAAAGATAAATAAATTAAATATTTAGAGCTATTTTTCATCTGCAGTCACTGCTTATCCCTAGGTCTAATTGTTCATGAAATTTGACTTGCGTATATTGCGCGCACATTGAATTTTACTTAAATATTCATGTGAAATTTTGGACAAGTACTCATGGGAGATGAGAACGATGACGACGGAAAATTTAGATATTAATTCGGTAGTCGATAAGGCGAAATTTACCCCGTTCCACTTCAATGTCGTGGCTTGGTGCTTATTGATTATTTTATTTGACGGCTATGATTTGGCCATTAACGGCGTGGTGCTGCCGCTGTTAATGCAAGATTGGGGCTTAAGCGCTGTACAGGCCGGCATGCTGGCAAGCACTGCGCTTGCAGGTATGATGTTTGGCGCGATGTTTTTTGGCTCTTTAGCAGACAAGATTGGCCGTAAAAAAGTCATTATGATCTGCATTGTGCTGTTCAGCGGTTTAACTTTTGCCGGCGGCTTTGCATCAAATCCGACTGAATTCGCTATTTTGCGCTTTTTAGCAGGGTTAGGCATTGGCGGTGTCATGCCTAATCTGGTTGCGCTAACCTCTGAATATGCACCGCAGAAGATGCGCAGCACACTGGTGACTACCATGTTCAGCGGCTATGCTGTTGGCGGCGTTATGGCTGCTTTACTGGGTTCATGGTTTACCCCAAGCTTTGGCTGGCAGATCATGTTTTTCATTGCCGGCATTCCTTTATTTTTATTGCCGGTAATTTGGAAATTCCTGCCGGAATCTTTGGCGTTTATTGTGAAAGAAAATAAGCAGGACAAAGCGCGCAGCATTGTCCGCCGCTTGGCGCCAAATCTGGCGGTGAGTGAAAGCACTACATTTTCTTTGCCGAAGGTGGATGTGCCTGAGTCTGCAAATGTGGTGAGCTTATTCCGCCGCGGCCGCGCAGCCAACACGCTTCTGTTCTGGCTGGCGTTCTTTACCTGCCTGCTGACCATGTATGCATTGAGCAGCTGGCTGCCGAAACTGATGATGGCTGCAGGCTATTCCATGGATAACAGCTTGATGTTCATGATGGTGATGAACGTGGGTGCGGTTGTCGGGATTGTCGGGGGCGGGGTCTTGGCGGACCGTTTCCATTTAAAGCCTGTACTGATGTGCCTTGGCATTATGGGCGCGATTGTGATGAGCCTGATGGGCTTCCAGTCAAACCAGTTCCTGCTTTACATTTTGGTCTTCTTGGCGGGCGCTGCTTCAATCGGTTCGCAAATGCTGCTGTACAGCTATGTGGCGCAATTCTATCCATTGGCGATTCGTTCGACAGGTATTGGCTGGTCGTCTGCCATTGGCCGTATGGGGGCAATTGTAGGGCCAATTTTAATTGGAGGTTTATTGGGTATGAATTTACCTGCGTACTTTAACTTTATGGCAGTGGGTTTACCTGTACTGATTACAGCAATTGCGGTTGCGCTGATTATGAATGAAAATGAAGCCGAAAAGCTTAAGTCTAGTTCGCCAGTGGCAGCCAAGGCTTAAAGCAGAAATGGATAAAGGAAGCCTCCAGTTATTGGGGGCTTTTTTGCATTATTGCGGATCGCATGCAGGTAAAAGAAAATGCCAAGAATTCAGTTCAGTTAAAACCTGATCGAAAATGCATTACCATTATATTAATGGAAAAACTTCATTTTTTCCGGATTTTAGAGCTGAAAACTCTTAGCGGTGCTGGCACAGGCGTGGTTATTCATCTGCAAGTGAATAATCGCTGGCCTATTATTTCAAATACCCTGATCTAAATGGTCAGGATGGTTTAACAGCGTATTCTAAAAAAAATTACACATTGGCTTTCAAGGAATTTGAAGAATCTTCAAATAGCGGGGATGTTCAAGCAACCCATTATTTAGCAAGCATGTACTATCAAGGATATGGCGTTAAAAAGAATTTAGCCAAGGCTGCCGCGTTATTTACACAGTCTGCAAATCAAAATTATGCGCCTTCTCTTTCGAATTTAGCTGTTATGCATTCAAAAGGAGAAGGCGTTGAAAAGGATATGGATAAATCTTGGGAATATCAGATTAAAGCTGCTCAAGCAGGTGATGCGCAGTCACAATTTAATTTAGGGCAAATGTATAGAAAAGGGGAATATGTTCAACAAAATTTTCAAAAAGCGCTTTTATGGTATTTGAAATCAGCTGAACAATTTTATACTCCTGCGTATAATGAAATTGGACTTCTATATGCACAAGGTCTGGGTATAAAAAAAGATTCTATTATTGCGTATGCATGGATTTATTTGGCTGCGGAAAATGGCAATCATGAGGCAAAGCTAAATCTGAAAAATTTTGATCAGATATTGGATTCAGCGCAAAAGCAGCAAGGTCAAACAATTGCTAAGTCTATTCTTCTGCAATATAAGGAAAGCAAAAAGTAGATTGCTTTAATTAAATATGTGCGCCAGAAAATCATAATTGTATATTTTTGATTTTTCATCTTAATTTATTATGAGATCTTTGCTATGAAACTCAACTCATTCTCCCCAATCCCTGAAGATGACGAAGAGCTGCATCTTCCAGAACTGGTGTACTGGGCATCTTTAGGCGGCTTGGCCGAAGTTGAACAGCTGCTGGCCAGCGGTTCAGATGCCAATAGCGCAGACGAAGAAGGCTACAGCGCGCTGCAGGCGGCGGCTGAAAACGGATATTTAGACATTGTAAAGCTGCTGGTAAGCAAAGGCGCAGATGCGCAGCATAAAGCGCCCTATACTGCCTTAGAGCTTGCGGAAATGGCCGGCAATGCAGAAGTCGCAGCTTATTTAAAAAGCCTTTAAATAGAGATATGCGGACCCGGCAAGTTGAAGTTTTGCATGATTCAGGCGCCTGCCTCAAGCTCATTTAAAACCGCATGATTAAACGCTGCAATATCATCCGGGCAGCGTGAAGTAATCAATACCCAGCCGCCCGCGCTGCAGCGGTGCACAGCTTCATCCACCCATTTGCCGCCGGCATTCTGCACATCCAGTTGAATGCTTTTATAGGATGTCAGGGTTTTGCCTTGAATCCGTTCCGCGTTAATCAGCAGCCAGGGGCCGTGGCAGATGGCTGCAATCGGCTTTTGGGCATCGGCAAACTGCTGCACCAGCCTTTGCGCATCTGCATTGATGCGCAGAATGTCAGCATTCACCGTCCCGCCAGGGATGACCAGAATATCATAATCATCTGGATCGACCCTGCTGAGCAGGGCATCCGGATCATCGCTGAGCGCTGGCGCGTGGCCGCTTTTTACCGTTTGCACCGGCTGCAGCTCAGGCGCCGCATGAATGCTTTCAATGCCTTTGGAGCGCAGGAATTCTAAGGGCTCCAGCAGTTCATCCCGCGCTACACCCGCATTTGAGGTGATAAATAAAGCTTTCTTCGCCATGTGCTGAATCCTGTAAGAGGCTGCTTCATTTCACCTTAGCAGGCGCTTTTCAGCCTGTATGTCGTGATTTGGCGCAAAACTGTAAGAAAATTTCTCAGCCGGCAGGCCGCATATTCAGGCAGATGGGAGGGTATTCAATCTGCATGAATTGCCTGTTTAATGGCGCAAGGCTCAAAGGCGGAAGTGCATCCGGCGCAGTTTTTAGGATCAGGGGCATGGGCTTTGAGCTGCGGCCATGGGCTGCCTAAATGCAGATTGAATAAGCGCTAGATACGGAAAAGCCCCATCATCCTGACAGGGCTTTCCGATATTCCGCAGTTTAGGCATAACTCCTGTTGCGCCTCACGTCCTGATGCAAAAACTTTATTCTTATTGTTTTCATGTTTTGGAAACATCCTGTTCCCTGATGTCTGTAGATTATGCTGCATTGCATGCCCTGCATAGCGGTGAATTTCCGCATCTGCTGTAAGCTGCGGCTTACACGGGTGCAGCCCCGGCTGCCAAGCAGCAAACCGCCGGGCCGCTGAATTCAGTATGCTCTATAGGCCATGCGCCCCAATATACAGCTGTGATGCCAGTCCAGATTTTTCAAGACTGGCAAATCCTTTAGAATGCCGCTTTTACACCTGCTTGACCTTGATAGCTATCGGAATGATCAGAGATTCCTGCAACATCAGCAAAAATATTCCATTTGCCGCTTTTGTGAGTGTAGTTGACGCTCAAACCATAAATTGTGTAGTCGTTTTGGTCAGTCTCGACTTGATACGTTGATTTTGCTCCTGCGGCAAGATTAGACTCAATCTCTACCTCTGGCTTGCCGGAACCTGCCCTGTGAGCATATTCAGCAAAGCCGCCCACGGCAACACCATTTCCAACTGCTGCATCTAAACGCAAGCCGGCATGATATTTCGCTTCATTCACATCAACATCACTTACAGTTAGCCCATACAGGTTATCTTCTTTGACGCCATCAAGCTTTAGGTAATTGCCGCTTGCGCCCAAATATGGCTGGAAGTGAATATTCCAGCTGCTTAATTGCAAACCTGCTTCGCCATATACGCCGCTTTGCAGCACGTCACTTGATGATTTAACAGTTTCAAATTTAGTTCCATCAAACACTTGGCGAGTGAATTTTCCGTCGCCGGCACCCATATACGCATGGCCGGACAGATACATCAGGCCGTGATCAGTCCAAGCGCCATATAAGCCTAAGGTATTCAGATCAAGGTCATTTGAACTTTGAGCCGCAGAGTAATCAGATGATTCTTTATAAAATGAAGTATATAGGCCAACAGCTGCATTATCCGAAATTGGCGTATCTACGCCTAAAGAAACGGTGTTTGTTTCAGATTCAACAGTGTCCAGACCAGAAATTTCAGTATCTTTCTTCATTCCAGCATAATTCACCCAGGCGCCGCCTTTAATGCTGCCATTAAGAGCATGCGATCTGCGCGCAATCTGCGAATGAGCCAAAGACTGGTTTTGAAGAATAACCGCCGGAGTCGCGGCAAAGACGGCGCCATTGCCTGAATTTAATACAGCTTGCGCTTCGTTTGCCGTGGTGACCGACTGCAGCCCGCCCACATACTGCACTAATGCGCTGTCAGTATTCCCAGACTGGTATTGCGCTTCAGCTTGAGCAAACAGGCTATTAAGAACTTCGCCTGATGCATAAGTCACCGCGCTTGAATTTGTGCCTGCCGCAGTTGCGTCTGCGTGATCCACGCCGACTTTTACATCATTCGCTCCGTATGTAACACCTGTGGTCTTTAAAAATGCGCCATCTTTAACATTGCTGAATCGGCCAGCAACACCGCCATTGGCATTCAAAACCAGATGTTCGCCTTTTGACACATATTTACTGTCTGATGCAATAACCGACAAGGCGCCATCTAAGCCGGCCTTGCCTGCAATATCCAAGTGTTTATTCAGCATGTACTGTAATGTGCCGGTGCCTGACTGTGTGTAATCGCCGCCGATTTTAAGCTGACCGTAACTTGTTGAAAAAACCCCGTGATTGTTTACATTTTTTCCGGCAGCGCCGCTGCCTGTCAAATAGCCATTTAAGCCGACATTTACATTTCCAGCTACAGCACCCGTTATAATTAACTTGCCCTGCATTACATCCGTTGCACCCGTGTATGTATTATTGCCGGATAAGACTAAAATTCCTAAGCCGGATTTCTCTAGACCCGCATCACCAGCGATATCGTTTGAAAAAACATACATTGGCTTTGAATTATCAACATTGGCTTCGAAATCACTGCCAAAAATCGCCCAGAATGCGCCAGGCCCTTTGACCGCTTGTTCAGCATCCAAAACTCCCCAGCCAAAGCGGTCATTGAACAGTTTTGAACCTGAACCGTCATCAAGAGAGTCAGCAGTCGTTAAAATGGTTTGGCGAACTTGATCATTGGTTAGCCACGGGTATTTGCTCCAAACCAGAGCCGCCGCAGCTGTAACAGTTGGCGCCGCGCCTGATGTTCCGCCAAAAAGCTGACCGCCTTTATCCGAGTCATAATAAGGGCCGTTAACATAGTCAGAGGCTAAGCACCAGCGGGAAGCTGAATTGCCGCAGGCATTTGAACCAGTATTGTTCGATGAATTGTAATAAAGGTCATTATGTGCTGGATCTAAACCGACAACAGTTAAAAAGCCTTGCTCTAAACCCGCCACGTATGATGGCATTTGCGAAATATCACTTGAAGTCAGCTGCGCTTCATTGCCCGCGGCGACAACGATCAGCCCGCCATTTTTAACAACTTCTGAAGCAAAACTTTGAGATAAACTGTCTACGGCCGCGCCTGCTGTATTTCCCCCCCATGAGCCATTAAACAATTGAACGCCGAATTTCTCCTGCAAATGGCGCATTGCTTCAAAATTTACATGAACATAAGAGTGTCCAGATGCATCAATGGTAGTTTGCGCCGCGTAAATATCTGCAATCCCTAATGCGCCGCCCGCCGTTGAACCATTCGCTGTATTGCCTGCAATAATTTGGCTAACGAAAGTGCCGTGATGGCTTGCAGCCATTTCCTGTACTGCAGAGTCTGCCAATGAGATATCGCTGACCTTTGAAGGCGCGCCGGGAACATAATCAAATTTCAGAACTTTTGATACTGAATCACCAATTGTTGCATTGTGAGTATTCACCCCAGAATCAATCACACCTACTTTTACTTTTGCCGCTGGCCCTTGATCAACAATAACCAGATCAGGAGTCACTGTTTCAGTACCGCCATCATTTCCAGTTCCCGGATTTGTTGGAGGTGCAGAAAAATCAGGGCCAGATGAAGACCCGCCGCCGCCGCAGCCTGTAACAGCCAAACTGATAGCTATTGCGAACACCGATGATGCTAATTTATTTGTATTCACGTTTAAGTCCTAGTCAGTATTTTTGATGAAGCCAATATATTTCTAAGCAGTTCTATATTGACCGGCATTAATGCGTATTCAGTAAATATTTAGATGTGTTAATCTCCCTTACAATATTTTTTAAGTTTATGGATTTCATTAGTTTTTAATTACAAAAAGATGTTCAATTTGCACCGTTGAGTAAACGGAATACCGCTCAATTATCGGAATGGCAATTTTACTTCGATTTGCTTAAACGGCTCCGCAACAGCCTATTTAACTGCCTAAGCCTCAGCTTTATTCTTCTTGTTTTGGAAACTCCTGTTCCCTGATTATTGTAGATTATGCTGCATTGCAGGCTATGCATAGCGGTGAATTTCCGCATCTGCTGTACGCCATGGCTTGCATCGGCGCAGCCGGTTATCAAACAGCAAATCGCCGGGCCGGTGAATTCAGTATGATCTATAAGTCAGAAGGCCACAGGAAGGAGCGGTGCAGATGAAGCGGCGCATCCGCGATGCGGCCCTCAGCCGGCGCAAATGCCGGCCTGCTCAAGCTGACAGCCCGGTAAAATTCCACAGACGGAGTTTTCTGCAGATGCATCTTCATGCGCTTTATCCCGCAGGTTGCGTGCTGGGAAAGGTCTGGATCAATTAGAGGGGGCTGTTTTTCAGCTGGGCTGTGATGCTTTGCGGCGCAATAAAACAGCAGGCCAGAAAAAGGCCCTGGCATCCAGCCAGGGCCTTTTCGAATTCATGCTAAGGGCATGATGAAGATCATGCATTCGGCCTCCCGCCGATCTCATTTTTTCTTTTTATTGCAAGACATCCTGTCTTTGATGATTTAAAAATATACCTATCCTGAAGCGGGAAAAAGCCATTTTGTCTGCATTCAATGTAAGCCAATGCGGACAGCACTGCGGCATTGCAGAAGGAAAATGGCGCAGCCGGAAAGCAGGGGACGCTTAAGCGTAAAAAAGCCCCGGCAGGATGCCGGGGCTTTTTCAGATTCATTCCAGCGGTATAGCTCCTGCCGTACCGTGCGCGTCCAGCGCCTGCAAGCTTATGATTATTGTTTTGCGCTTTTGAGACTTCCTGTCTCTGCATGACAGCAATATTAAGGCAGTTCTGAATAGGTGAAAAGCGGCGATTTTCCGCATTTGCTGTAAGCCGCGGATTACATTTTACCGCGCATATTTAATCAGCTTCTTTACGGCAGCCTGCAGGCCCTTTTCATCAAAGGGATTCGGCTCAAACTGCTCAGCCGAATTGCGCGAGAAAATATCGCGGATTTCAAGCACGGCATTGCTGTCCACGAGCCCCAGCTGTGTCGCCACTTGGCGGATCTGGTCAATCGAGCGCGAACCGTTGGTCGCGGCCGTAGCTGATGTAGGCCGCCGGCTTGCCGGCCCATTCCTTGCCGATATAATCCAGCGCATTTTTTAAAGCCGGACTGTAGCCGTGATTGTATTCGGGGCTGATGAAGATAATTGCGTCCGCCTGCGCAATTTTGTCCGCCCACTGCTGCTGCTTGGGCTGATCATAGATGCCGGTGGCTGGCGGATGCGCGCCGGCAAAAAAGGGCAGGTTCCATTCTTTGAGGTCGACAATTTCAGGCTGAATGCCGGCATAGCCATAGCCGGCAATGGCGCTGCTGACCCAGCGGGCGACTTTAATAGCGATGCGGCCTTCGCGGACGCTGCCGGCAATAATATAGATCTGCATGGCTTTCCTTATCTGTTTATTTTTATGGGGCTGCCTTCAAATTATTATGTTTGCTGCGCGCTGCCTAGAGCGGAATTGTATCTGCCCGGCGCAAGCCTGCAAGGCGCAGGCATGAAAAAAGCTCCCGAAGGAGCCTTGATCAAGAGCCTCTGCGGCTGCCTTACATCAGTTTTACGCCCTGCTGGCCGGCAGGGGTAACTTTAAAGATTTCCACTTCAAAGGTGATGTTTTTGCCCGCCAGCGGATGGTTGAAATCCACTTCGGTAATGTCATCGCCAACGGATTTCACCACGCCGTACAGGCTTTGCTTGGCTTTGTCTTCAAACTCAATCATATGGCCTTCGGCTGGGCGCTGTTCAAATTTAACCGTGTCAAATTTCTGCACATTTTCCGGGTTCCACGGGCCGAATGCATCTTCAGGCGGCAGGCTGACGGTGCGGCGGTCGCCGGCGCGCAGGCCAAACAGGGCTTTTTCAAAGCCCGGCAGCAGGCTGCCGTCACCCATCACCAGGCTGACCGGCTCTGCGCGGCTGCGGGTGTTGTCAATTTCTGCGCCGTTTTCAATGGCCACAGAAAAATGCAGATCCACTTTCGCGCCGTCGGCGATGCGGGTTTCTTCATTCGGATTCATAAATTCAGTCATTTTGCGCTTCCGCACGCTGGATACGCTGCTTTTCTAAAAAGAAGGTATCAATTAACAGTAAGATGGTGCCCAAAGTAATGGCGCTGTCTGCAATATTGAATGCCGGGAAGTGGTGATTCTGATAGTAGACATGAATAAAATCGACCACGTAGCCTAAGCTGACCCGGTCAATTAAATTGCCGATGGCGCCGCCTAGAATCAGCGCGACCGCAAGCGGCAGCACCTTGATCTGCTTGGGCATGCGCATCAGCCAGAATACAAAAATCACCGATACCAGGCCGGCAAGCGAGGTGAAGAAATAGCGCTGCCATCCGCCGGCATCGGACAGGAAGCTGAAGGCTGCGCCATAGTTATGCAGCAGCGTCCAGTTTAAAAAGGGCAGCACTGGCACAGGATCTGCATAATTCAGATGCGTGCTGGCAATCCATTTGGTCCACTGATCCAGAATAATGGCTGCAATGGACAGGCCGACCCACACTAAATTGTGCGGGTAGAACTGAAACAAGCCCTTTTTATGTTGCGGATTAGGCATATTTCCTCTCTTCGCCTTGACCTGTAGGAAGGTTGATAATACAGCGGCCGCATAAGCCTGAATGTTCAAGATGTGTATTCACATCCGGCAGCACATGCCAGCAGCGTACGCATTTTTCACCGTCTGCAGCGGAAACCTTCACATGCAGGCCAGCAAGGTCAGAGGCTTCGCCTTGCGCAGCATCAAACTCATTCACCAGCACTTGTGAAGTAATTAATACAAAGCGCAGCTCATCGCCGAGCTGATCCAGCACCGCTTTCAGTTCCGCATTGGCCCACAGCTCGACTTTGGCGGACAGGTTCGAGCCGACCAGTTTCGCGCTGCGCGCTGTTTCAATGAATTTATTCACGGCAGACTTCACCGCAATCAGGGTTTGCCAGTCGGCTTCTGAAATCAGGTTGGCGGTTGACGCTGCAGGAATATCGTACCATTCCGCGGTGAACACGTATTTCCCGGCCTGTTCCGGAATCAGCGGCCAGGCTTCCTGCGCGGTAAAGCTCAGGATTGGCGCCATCCAGCGCACGAATGCCTGCACCAGATGGTACAGCGCAGTTTGCGCGGAATGGCGCGCCTGCGAATCCGCTTTAGTGGTGTACTGGCGGTCTTTGATGATGTCGAGGTAGAAGCCGCCCAAGTCATTGATGCAGAAGTTAGTCAGCGCATTGGCGACGATATGGAAATTCATATCTTCATAGGCCTGCTGAATGGTTTTCTGCACCTCAGCCGCGCGCTGCAGGATATACTGATCCAGCGCGATCAGCTGGTCTGCAGGCAGGGCATCTGTAGACGGCTTAAAGCCGTTCAGGTTGGCCAGCAGGAAGCGCAGCGTGTTGCGGATGCGGCGGTAGCCGTCAGACGCGCGGCTGAAGATTTCCTTGCCCGCGGTCATTTCATAGCGGTAATCGGCAGAGGCGATCCAGAAGCGCAGGCCGTCGGCGCCCATGTCCTTGATGATGTCCTGCGGCGTAATGATATTGCCCAGGGACTTCGACATTTTGCGGCCTTTTTCATCCACCACGAAGCCGTGCGTCAGCAGGCCTTTATAAGGCGCGCGCTCATTGATGGCGATGGAGGTCAGCAGCGACGACTGGAACCAGCCGCGGTGCTGGTCTGAGCCTTCAAGGTAAAGGTCAGCCGGATCGGTCAGCTCTTCACGCTCGCGCAGCACGGCATAATGGGTCGTGCCGGAATCAAACCATACATCCAGAGTGTCGCGCACCGCATTGTAGTGCTCGGCATCGGCGCCGATGAATTCGCTTGCGTCGCGGTTATACCAGCCGTCAATGCCTTCCTGCTCAATCAGCTTGGCAACGCTTTCAATCAGCTCCGGCGTGCGCGGATGCAGTTCATTGGTGTCCTTGTGCACAAAGAAGGGGATTGGCACACCCCAGGTACGCTGGCGTGAAATGCACCAGTCTGGACGGCCTTCGATCATCGACTGGATGCGGTTTTTGCCCCAGTCCGGCACAAAGCTGATCTCGTTTTCAATCGCATTCAATGCATTCTGGCGCAGGCCTTTGGCATCCATGCTGATGAACCACTGCGGTGTTGCGCGGAAGATGATTGGGGTTTTATGGCGCCAGCAGTGCGGGTAGCTGTGCTTGATCGGGTGGTGCGCCCACAGCTTGCCGGATTCGGCTAAAGCTGCAATGATTTGCGGATTGGCTTTGTAGATGTGCTCGCCAGCGAACAGCGGCGATGTCGGCAGGTAAACGCCGTTGCCGCCGACAGGATTGTCGACTTTCAGGTTGTACTGCAGGCCGACTTTATAGTCGTCCACGCCGTGGCCCGGCGCAGTATGCACGGCGCCTGTGCCGCTGGCTGCGGTGACATGCTCGCCCAGAATCACCGGAACTTGGCGTTCGGCAATTAATGGATGTTGCAGCAGAAGGTTTTCCAGTTTGGCGCCGGCAAATTCCGCAAGCACTTCAACCGAGCTGAAGCCGTAGCGCTCGGCTGCAGATTCGGCAAGGTCTTTGGCCAGAATGAAGTTCTGTGCGGCTTTTTCTTCGCCGCGCGCTTTCACCAGCTGATATTCAATTTCGGCATGCAGCGCCACCGCTTGGTTGGCCGGCAGCGTCCACGGCGTAGTGGTCCAGATCACGATATCTGTGGAATCGGCAACCGTCAGGCCTAAGCGCGCAGACAAGTCGGCAAGGTCTGCAACGGCGAAGCCGGCGTCAATCGCATCGGATTTTTTGTCTTCATATTCCACTTCGGCTTCGGCCAGGGCTGAACCGCAGTCCAGGCACCAGTTGACCGGCTTAAGCCCTGGCTCGATATGGCCGGCTTTGGCGATTGCGCCAAGAGAGCGCACGATGTCCGCTTCCTGCTTGAAGTTCATGGTCAGGTAAGGATTGTCCCAGTCGCCGAACACGCCCATGCGCACAAAGTCTTTCTTCTGCAGCTCAACCTGCGTATAGGCGTATTCGCGGCAGGCTTTGCGGAACGCCGAGGCATCGACTTTTACGCCGACCTTGCCGACTTTTTCTTCAACTTTCAGTTCAATCGGCAGGCCGTGGCAGTCCCAGCCCGGCACGTAAGGCGCGTCAAAGCCGTCCATGACGCGGCTTTTGATGATGATGTCTTTGAGCACTTTATTGACTGCATGGCCCAAATGGATTTGGCCATTGGCATAGGGAGGGCCGTCATGCAGCACATATTTTTTCTTGCCAATGCGCGATGCGCGAATCTGCTGATAAATGTTGTCGGCATACCACTCTTCCAGCCATTTCGCTTCACGCACTGCAAGATTTGCCTTCATGGCGAATTCAGTACCGGGCAGGTTCAGTGTGGCTTTATAATCCACTGCATTTTCAGAAGTTTGCTTATCGCTCATGCAAGTTGTCATCCAATATTATCAGCACTTTTGCTGACACGTTTTACAAGAAAAGTTCGGTTAAAAAGGGAATTCCGGGGTGCTGCTACGGAACGCCAGCAGCTGCGCAACATCATCATCAATTCCCGCTTTCAGCGCGTCAAGCGAAGGGTAGTTCTTTTCGCCGTGCAAATAGCTTAAGAACGTGACCCGCATTAACAGGCCATACAGATTAGCAGAAACATTCGGGAAATGTACTTCTAATCGCCATTCGGGATGCGCCTGCCGGATCGCCGGCCGCGTGCCGACGTGGCCCGCGCCGAACAGCGCAGAGGCTTCATAGCCGGCAATGCCCGGCTGCGCAGGATCGCCCGCAGCGGCTTTATCGCTTAAAGAAGCGCTTTCGCAAATGACTTCGACGCCGTAAATGCCGTGCAGGCAGGGCTTGTGGCGGCTTAGGCGCACATTGATGGTCGGGAAATTGATGGTGCGGCCAATCTGATCGCCGTACTGCACGCGGCCGGTAATGCTGTAGGGGCGGCCCAGCAGCTTCGCGGCCAAGGCCAAATCGCCGGCCTGCAGCGTCTGGCGGATGCGGGTCGAGCTGACGCGCCCGCCGTCAATTTCCACGGTATGCAGGTTGGCCACTTCAAAGCCGTACTGGCGCAGGAATTCACTGTTGCCTTGGCGGTTTTTGCCGAAATGAAAGTCATCGCCCAATACCAGGCTGAATGCATTCAGTTTGTTTTTGAGCAGCCCGGCAAATTCTTCTGCGCTTAGGCTGCGGAAATAGTTGTCAAATTTAGCGACTGCAATGTAGTCTACGCCCAGTTCCGCCAGATATTCGACTTTTTCGCGCAGCGAGCTGATGCGCGGCGGCGCGTCATAGCCTTTAAAAAATTCCAGAGGCTGCGGCTCAAAAATCATCACCAGCGTTTTGGCCTGCTTTTCCTCAGCAATGCGCTTTAGCTGGGCAATCATCGCCTGATGGCCCAAATGCACGCCGTCAAAATTGCCGATGGTGGCTACAGTTTTGGGCAGCTGGAAATCAGGCGCTAAAGCATTCAGGCGGAGCAGCTTCATGGGCGAATCAATGCATTGAAAATGGGTCAGGGCTATATATTGCCATAATCTCACAGTTTCGTCTTGCTGTTGTGTTTTCACTCAATATTTTTATAAAATCAGCCCGTCTTTATATCAGTAAAATATATTTTAAAAATAAATATAAATCAATTTTTCTTATTAATGGTTCTGTATAGAATGGCTTTAACTCTTGGAATGAGCATTCCGCGATGAAAAAGCCTTTTTATCAGCTGCAGCAGAAGCAGGACTTGATCCGCCAGTTTACCCCGAACTGGTTTACCGTCACGATGGGCACCGGCGTTGCGGCTCTGGTGCTGGCGGAGCTGCCTTTCGCCCATGGCGCGCTTTGGCAAATCGGCGCGGCGGTATGGCAATTCAACATCGGTTTATTCGCTGCATTTTCCATCCTGTATGCTTTGCGCTGGATGCTTTATCCGGATGAAGCCCGGCAGATCTTCAGCCACCCTGTGATGAGCCTGTTTCTAGGCGCCATTCCGATGGGCCTGGCGACTATTCTGAACGGTTTCCTGAAATTTGGCGTGGCGCTGTACGGCGATATTGCGGTTCAGATTGCCCAGCTGCTGTGGTATGCCGATGCGGCTTTAGCGCCGCTGATTGCTTGGTGCGTGCCGTTTTTCATGTACAGCCGCCAGCAGCATGAGCTGAAAAGCATGACGGCGGTGTGGCTGCTGCCGATTGTGGCCTGTGAAGTGGCGGCGGCTTCCGGCGGGCTGCTGCTGGGGCATATGGATGCCGGCCTGCACGCCGCGGGCATTCTGCTGGGCAGCTATGTGCTTTGGGGCATTTCTGTGCTGCCGGCCTTTGCGGTGCTGACGATTTTAATGCTGCGCCTGGCGCTGCATCAGCTGCCGCCGAAGGAAATGGCCATCAGCAGCTGGCTGGCATTGGGCCCGATCGGCACCGGGGCTTTGGCCTTGCTGGCGCTGGGGCAGCATGCGCCGCAGGTTTTGGCGGCTATCCGCCTGCAGGCTTTGGGTGAGCTGTTTCAGCATGCAGGAATTTTCGCGGCTTTGCCGCTGCTGGGCTTTGGCCTGTGGTGGCTGGGCATTGCGGTTTTAAGCACTTTATCTCAGCTGAAAGGCCTGCCGTTTAATTTAGGCTGGTGGGGCCTAACGTTTCCCTTGGGCGTGTTCACGCTGGCTGTGCTGAACCTTGGGCAGCAGCTTCAGATCGGGTTTTTCTGCAGCGCTGCCTATGCGCTGGGCGCGGTGCTGATTGGGCTGTGGCTGATGGTGGCCTATCAGACCGCAAAAGGCTGCTACCGCGGCAGCCTGTTTTTCTCGCCGTGCCTGAAAGCCTATTTGGAGCAGCGCAGCAGCTGAACAAGCGCGGATGCCTGAGCGGAAGCAGGGAGAGCCGGAGGCGCAGAATTTGCGCCTTGGGCTTTTTTGTTTTTTAATGGGATAAAATTTTCTTGAGTGCTGATGATGCCGAATGCTCTTGCTTTAATGATGGCGCTGCCGAATGAATCAAAAGGCCTGTTTGAACAGGCGGGTGTGGAGGTGCATTACAGTGGCATAGGCAAAGTCAACGCCGCCTTTAAAGCCTTTGAAGTGATTCAGAAAACCGGATGCGCAACCCTGCTGAACTTAGGCACCGCCGGCAGTTCACATTTTGATGCGCACGCGCTGGTGGAAGTCACCCAGTTTGTGCAGCGCGACATGGATGTGTCGCCTCTGGGCTTTGCGGTGGGGGTCACGCCGATGGATGCCGACCATCCGGCTGAAATTGCGCTGGACGGCTATTTTCAGCATTTGCCTAAGGGCATCTGCGGCACAGGCGACAGCTTTGAAACCGGCCTGCCGAAAGTGCCGTGCAATCTGGTGGACATGGAAGGCTATGCAATTGCCAAAGTCTGCAAGAAGCTCGGCGTGCGCCTGATTTCAGTGAAATACATCAGCGACGGCGCCAATGGCACTGCGCATCTGGACTGGGAAGAAAATCTGCTGCTGGGCGCGCAAAAGCTGCTTGCGCTGTATCAGACGCTAAAATGAGGGTGATGGGATGGGGGCGCCGGCGGCCATAGACTGCTATGGCCGTATGCCAAATTACCGCAAGGGCGCGGCAGCTTATTTTTCGCTGCGCGGAATTGCGCCGTACAGCATCATATGCACTGTATGCTGAATTATGCGCTGCTGCATGCTGCGGTTGCGCAGGGTTTTGCCGGTGACCATTTCCATCTGCGTAGCGAAATCCGCATAGTTCTGGGTAATGGCCCAAATATTCAGAATGAACAGCTCAGGGTCAATTTCTTTGGAAATTTTGCCCTGCTCTTGCCACATCAGAATGACTTTCGCCTTGCGCTTCACCAGCTTCTTCAGCGGGCCTTTCAGGATTTCCAGAATATGCGGCGCGCCCTGAATCACTTCCAGCGCAAATAAGCGCGAAGCTTTCGGCTGGGTGCGCGACACTTCAATTTTCTGCATCAGGTAATTGGCAATCGCCTCTTCCGGCTCCAGGTCTGCTTCCAGCATTTGCAGCGGCGCCAGCCATTTCTGCAGAACTGTTGTCAGGACTTCGACATACAGCGCTTCTTTATTTTCATAGTAATAGAAAATATTCGACTTATGCATTTCTGCAATCTGCGCGATTTCATCCAGGCTTGCCCCGCTAAATCCGTAGAGGGAAAAAACATCCAGAGCGGCATTCAGCAGCTGGTGGCGTTTTTGGGTACTTTTTTTTTGTTCCATTAGCACTCGAAAGCATTAAAAAAAGGGGAATGGGCAATTGTACGGCAAATCATCAGATTTGTGCACAATCAGAGCGGGTAATTTTATGAATAATGGCCATTTATTTTTCAGTTTATCGCTTAAATTATGCTGCATGATGGAATTAAATCAAATAAAAAAATGTATGCTGGAAATTAAGAAAGATTATTTTTATTCATAGATCAGCTCATTGCGATTTTGCAGGGCTGCAAAGCCCGCTTACTGCGCCAGCAGGGCGCTGCAGCGCAGCGCGCTCATCAGGGGCAATACGCTGAAAACTGCATGCCGGCGTCCATGCGGAAAAGCGCTATGCCGCAAAGATGCCATGTGGCAGGCATGGGTTTTCAGCGCCTGGCGCAGCCCTGCTCAAGCCGGTCAAAGCTGTGTTCCACGTGAAACCTTGCTTGCATGCAAGGCTCCGGCCGCAGCGGTTTTTGGCATTAGGCCGGTTCCTGAAAGTTCTTCTTGCTTTCATCCGGCGTGTAATTATTTGCAACAATCTCGCCGAAGGGGCCGGTCAGATTCGGCTGCGCCAGCTTCTTCCGGGTCTCCAGCGGCAGCAGCGGGAAGACCAGCTCAGCAAAGCGGATGGATTCCTCCAGATGCGGATAGCCGGAGAAAATGAATGTGCTGATGCCCAGATCGGCATATTCCTGAATGCGGGCCGCTACAGTTTCCGGGTCGCCCACCAGCGCTGTGCCGGCGCCGCCGCGGACGAGGCCGACACCGGCCCAAAGGTTTGGCGACACTTCCAGCCGGCTGCGGTCACCATTGTGCAGTTCCGCCATGCGGCGCTGGCCGACAGAATCCATGCTTTTGAATTTTTGCTGGGCGGCGGCAATTGTTGCATCGTCTACATACTGAATCAGCTCATCAGCGGCCTGCCATGCTTCTGCATTGGTTTCGCGCACAATCACATGCAGGCGGATGCCGTAATTCAGTTCACGGCCTTTGGCTGCCGCTTTGGCTTTGACATCGTCTATTTTTGCTTTGACGGCTGCCGGCGGTTCACCCCAGGTCAGGTAAGTGTCGACTTGCTCTGCAGCCAATTCTGCGGCAGCCTCTGAAGACCCGCCGAACCACAGCGGCGGGTAGGGCTGCTGGACCGGCGGATAAAGCAGTTTAGCGCCATCGACGCTTAAGCGTTCGCCGTGGAAAGTAAAGCTTTCGCCGCTGTGCGAGCGGGTTAAGATTTCACGCCAGATGGCAGTGTATTCAGCTGCTGTTTTATAGCGCGAGGCGTGGTCTTCATATACGCCATCGCCTTTCAGTTCATGTTCATCGCCGCCGGTGACCAGATTCAGCAAAACCCGGCCATTGGACAGGCGGTCAAGCGTGGCCGCCATGCGGGCAGCCAGCGCCGGCGTCGTCACGCCGGGGCGCAGCGCCACCAGAAACTTCAGGCGCTTTGTGGCGTCAATCAGGCTGGCTGCGGTCAGCCAAGGGTCTTCGCATGAACGGCCAGTCGGGATTAAAACGCCTTCATAGCCTAAGTTATCCACGGCAACGGCAATCTGCTTCATATAGGCATGGTCCACTGCGCGCGCGCCTTTGCTGGTGCCTAGGTAGCGGCTGTCGCCATGCGTTGGGATAAACCAGAAAATTTTCATCTCAGTTCCTTAAAATTTAAAATCGCGCCCGGCGTTCAATACAGCCCCAAGCCTAAGCATCCGGTGCGGCAGCGGACTGCAGCTGAAACGGCTGGCTGCTGATTGATCTGCAGCCAAGCTAAAGGCTTTCCTTTTTTTATAAAAATAAGAAAACTGCAATTGATCATGAGGAAAAAAGATAAAGCAAAAACAGCAAAGCTTAGCTGAATGGGCGCTTTCAATGCGGCCGCAAATGGGCGGTTTGTTAAAGTTTTAATTATTTGAAATATATTGAAAAATTACAGCTATGCGCCGGCGGGAATAAGCTTATCTGCCGGGGTGCAGAACCGGATGGCGCCCTGTGCGGGACTGTGCAGATAAGCTTATGCAGAATAATGCTATGGCGGCTGCCGAAAACTGCTTAATCCAGCAGCTTTTTGCAGACCAGTGAATTGCGCTGGTAGTTGTATAAAGCCTGGCGCGCATTCGGCAGCTCATCGACGCTGGCCTTTTCAAAGCCCTGTTCCAGAAACCAGTGCGCCGTGCGCGTGGTGAGGATGAACAGCTGCTGTATGCCCATGCTTTTGGCTTTTCCTTCTAAATAATGCAGGATCTGGCTGCCGCGGTTGGACTTGCGGTAGCCGGGATGCACCGCCACGCAGGCGATTTCCGCAGAGCGCAGTTCATTGTCCGCCGCCGGAATCGGATACAGAGCAGCGCAGGCCAGAATGGCGCCGTCGCGTTCAATCACCGCAAAGCGGTGGATTTCATTTTCCAGCCGCTCACGCGAGCGGTACACCAGAATGCCTTCCTCTTCCAGCGGGCGCAGCAGGCTGATCAGGCCGCCGACGTCCTGAATATTGGCCATGCGCACTTCTTCATAATGCGCATCGGTAATCATGGTGCCGGAGCCGTCACGGGTGAATAGCTCTTCCACCAAAGCGCCGTCATAGGCATAGGAAATCAGATGCACGCGGTGCACGCCCTGCAGCGAAGCCGTTTTGGCGCCGCGCAAATGCAGCGCAATATCCGGGCTGGCGTCCTGATGCTGCAGAATGTGCCGGTCCAGCTGATGCGGGGCCATTTCGCGCTGCAGCAGGCCCTGCTCATTCAGCAGGCCATGCTGCTTGCCAAGGAAGATCAGCTTATCCGCCTGCAGGCTGATGGCGGTTTTGGTTGCCACCTCTTCCGCCAGCAGGTTGAACACTTCGCCGGTGGCCGAATAGCCGGCGGGGCCAAGCAGCACAATATTCTGGCTGTCTAAATGGCGCTGCATGGCGTCGGTATCGACCGAGCGCACTTCGCCTGAAAGCTGAAAATCCACGCCGCCGTGGATGCCGTAAGGCTTGGCGGTAATTAAGTTGCCGGAAACCACATCAATGCGCGCGCCGTGCATCGGCGAGTTGGCCAGGCCCATCGACAGCAGGGCTTCAATCTGCAGGCGGATGGAGCCGGCAGCGTTCATGACCGCGCCCAGCGATTCGCGCGTGGTGACGCGCCGGCGGTTGTGGAACGGCGTCACCAGCCCGGCATCTTTCAGGTTCTGGTCGATTTGCGGGCGCGCGCCATGCACCAGGATCAGCCGGATGCCTAAGGAATGCAGCAGGGCGATGTCGTGGATAATATGCTGGAAGTTTTCATGCTGCACGGCTTCGCCATCAAACATGATGACAAAGGTTTTATTGCGGTGCGCATTGATATAGGGCGCAGAATGCCGAAACCAATGCACATATTGCAAAGTAGTGCTGTCTGAGGGTTCTGTCGAATTCATTGGCCTGCCTGTTCCCAAACTGAAATTTCCTTTTTCAGATTTTAATCAAAAAACTGCAGGGGGGAAGCGCAAATGCCCGTCTTGGCATAAAAAACACCTGAACCGGCGCCTGATTCAGGTGTTTGAAGGAAGATGGGCGGCTGAAACCCTTAGCCGATGATGCGCAGAATGCGGTGATTGCGTTCATTCACCAGCACATAGTCGCCATTGATTCTGTACCACTGCTGATAGCGCCCAGTGTCCGGCAGGCGGCGCGCTTCACGGCTGCTGACCTGATAGCGTGAAGCGTCAAAGGCGCGGGGCAGGATTTGGCCTATGCGCCAGTGGCGGCTCGGGTTGACGCGGCTGTCATTCCAGCGCTGATGCTTATAGCTGCGGTCATGGCTGTTCCAGCGGCCGTCCTGACTGTACTGCGCATGGGCATAACGGCCATCGTAGCGGTCGTCTGGCGCAGCCATGGCGGAAGCCGCCATCAGGCCTGTCAGCGCCAGCGTTGCGGCTGTAATCATTTTTTTCATTGCTTTCACCTCATCTCTTTAAGATCGCTGCTGTTGCTGCAGTTTTAAATTAGCGGAAAAGATCAGAGAAAGAATGAGAGCAATGGAGCGGAATTGTGAACTTTGTGGAGGAAAAAAGCAGGCTAAGCGCCGGGGTTTCCGGCGGCCTGAAAACAAAAAAGCCCAAACTGTGTTGGGCGGATGCATCATTCTGCGCTTACATGCCGAGAATGCGGATAATGCTGTTGTTTTCTGAGTCGACTAAAATGTAGTCATTGTTGATTTTGTACCATTGCTGCCTGCGCTCCGGGCGCGGCAGCTCATGCTCCCGGTATTCGACTTTATAGCCGTCGCCGCGGTAATGCTGCGGCATCACATAGCCGGTTTGCCATTTATGCTGCTGCAGGCGCTGCACGCCGCGCTCTTCGCGCATGCGGCGCTTGTCCAGCATGCGGTCTTCATCATCGGCGTCGCGGAAATCCTGATTGCGCTTGCCTTGACCTGAATTCCGGGGATGGTCGTAGCCGCGCTCCTGATCAAACTGAGGGGCGGCAGCGGCCAGGCTGCTTGCCATCAAAGCACTGAAAGAGATTGCCAAAGCAGTCAAAATCTTTTTCATGTTGAATCCTCATAAAAACAATTCATTTTCCAATACAGCTACTGTACGCAAAAAATGCAGAGAAACTGTGAAGAAAGCTGGCTGATTTTTTAAATAAAATGCAGATAATGCGGATATTATGCAGCCTAAGCTGCGGTTTTGAAAATAAATAGCTGCAATAATCCTGCAGCTGGCATTTTATTTGGCGCGCCCAAGCATAGCAAATTTTGCTTCTGCTGCTGAAAAAAATCAAAAAGCCCTTGCCATGAAGGACTTAGATGCGGCTGGCTCAGTACCACTGTTCGGATAAGCTTTGCAGCGAGCGGATAGCTTCGGCCACGGACTCTGCTTCGGCTGCATTGTCCAGCGCGGCGATTAAGCTTGCAGCCAGCTGCAGCGATTCAATTGAGCGGATGGTTTCAGTTTTGCGGTTTTGATCGGCCATGATTGGCGCTCCTGCGCAGCATGTTGTGATTGCTGAACAGCATAGGCTTGAATTTTAAATCTAAAAAACAGTATATTTTTATTGTATTGATTTAAAAATACGATTTGAGGCGCGCGGCCGGCTTGCCGCGCAGAAAAGGCGTCTGCTGATAGCCTTTTCTGCGCTGGACATAGAGCGCTTAATAAGCGCAATTCAAATCGGTGTAATCGCTTAAAGACTTCGCGAGATGCGCCTGAATAAATTCGCGCACATCCTCCGCGGTCATCGGCGCGCCCTGCTTGCTGATGATGTGCTCAATCGGCGGCTGGCCTGAGGCGGTAATTTTGTAGACAAAATTTTTGGCGGCCTTGTAGCCTTCGCCCTCTTTAATGATGCCCACGGCATAGCTGTAGGCATGCTCAAAATTCAGGTCGGCATGCGAAAACACAAACTGTTCAAACAGCTTAAGGCTTTGCCCTGTGCTCAGCGCGCGCAAGTCATCGGCAATGCTCGGATCGAATTTCATGCCGTATTTTTCCGACAGCGGCTGGCCGTCAATCAGCAGGCTGATCATGCCGTCTTCGGCCGGGAGGATGGTGATGTTGCTTAAGTCAGGCATGGATTTTTCAACGCTAAAAAAAGAGTGCCGCATCAGTATCCGCATATTGCAGGGAAATACAAGCCGGCTTTAGGGCAGTGGGCGCGCGCATCAGCTGCACAAACAATAAAGGAAGCGCAGGGCTTCCTTCTCTTCACGCTGTGCAGGATTAGTTCTGCGCATCAATGCTTTGGCCATTCATCTGCAGGCTGTCATCGCCCATTAAATACAGATAGGCCGGCATGATTTGTTCAGGTGTCGGCAGGGTTTTCGGGTCTTCATCTGGATAGGCTTTGGCGCGCATCGCGGTGCGGGTTGCGCCCGGATTGATGCAGTTGAAGCGAATGTTCGGATGGGTATTTTCCTTGGCGAACAGCTGGCTGACGGCTTCAATGGCGATTTTAGATACGGAATAGGCGCCCCAGCGTTCGCGGGTTTCGCGGCCTACGCCGGAACTGGCAAACACCACCGAGGCATGCTCGGATTTCTGCAGCAGCGGCAGCAGCTCCTGCGTCAGCAGAAACGGCGCGCGCAGGTTGACCGCCATCACGTCATCCCAGACATCCGCAGGGTAGTGAGCCAGTTCCGTGCGCTCGCCTAAAATGCCGGCATTGTGCAGAATGCCGTCCAGGCGCCCGAATTGGCGTTCCAGGGTATCGACCAGCAGCTCATAGTCGCGGGGGGAGGCGCTGGACAGCTGCAGCGGCAAAATGGCCGGCTGCGGCGCGCCTAAGCCTTCAATTTCATCATAAATGACTTCCAGCTTGTTCAGCGTGCGCCCATGCAGCACCACTGTTGCGCCATGCAGCGCATAGCTGAGCGCCGCTGCCCGGCCAATGCCGTCGCCCGCGCCTGTAATCAGGATGATGCGGCCTTTCAGCAGATCGGGGCGCGGCTGATATTCTGAATATTTCATACGGTGCCTCCTTATTTTATTATGATGGTGATGCGGTTATGGCGTGATTTGCCCCGCGGTTTTTGATGGCATCACCAGCTGGCGGATGGCATCATGCAGTTCAGCAACTGTGTTCACTATACAATCTGCCCGCCAGGCTGTTAAGTCATCTTTGCACTGCAGCGGCAAATAGCCGTAAGCGGCTAAAATCGTGTACATCTTTGCATGGCGCCCGGCGTCAATGTCGCGCGGATGGTCGCCGACATAAATGCAGTCTTTCGCGTCAATTTTAATGGCGCCGGCAGCCAAATGCATTGGCTCCGGATCAGGCTTGGCCCTGCTGACATCTTCAGGGCAGACCAGAACCGAACAGCGCTCTGCCAGGTTGAGCGCGTTCAGCAGCGATTCGCTGAGCCAGCGCGGCTTGTTGGTGACAATGCCCCATGGAATGCTGCGGCTTTCCAGCTCCTGCAGCAAAGCCTGCATGCCGTCAAACAGCGCCGTATCCACCGCAATCTCTGCGCCGTAGATATCTAAAAAGCGCTGGCGGTGCGCCAGAAACACTGGATCTTCCGCATCCAGTTCCGGATACACCAGCTTGACCATGGCGCGCGCGCCTTCCGACACCTGGGTGCGGATCAGCGCTGCGTCCACGACTTCACCGCCTTTTTCACGGCACATCTGCTGCAGGATGCGGATAAAATCGGCCGCTGTGTCAATTAAGGTGCCGTCTAAATCAAAAAGAACCGCTTTCATCAGGCGCCTTCATTCACGGTATGCGCCATGTAGTTGACGTCGACATTCGGCGCCAGCCAGTAGCGCTTGGTCAGCGGGTTGTAATGCAGGCCGGTCATGTCTTTCAGTTTCAGATTGGCCGCGCGGATGTCATGCGCCAGTTCAGACGGCTTAATGAATTTATGATAGTCATGCGTGCCTTTGGCCAGCATGCGCAGCAGATATTCCGCGCCGATAATCGCGAACAGGTAGGCTTTCGGATTGCGGTTGATGGTGGAGAAAAATACATGGCCGCCCGGCTTCACCAGCTTTTGGCAGGCCTGAATGATCGATGCCGGATCCGGCACATGCTCCAGCATTTCCATGCAGGTCACCACGTCATATTGTCCGGCCTGTTCTTCGGCCAGCTGTTCCACAGGAATCTGGCGGTATGCAATGTTCTGCACATTTTCCTGCTCGGCATGCAGGCGCGCCACATTCAGCGGCGCTTCGCCCATGTCAATGCCCAGCACATCTGCGCCACGGCGCGCCATGCTTTCCGCCAGAATGCCGCCGCCGCAGCCGACATCCAGCACTTTCTTGCCGGCAAGGCCGCCGGCGCGCTCATCAATCCAGTTCAGGCGCAGCGGGTTGATCATATGCAGCGGGCGGAACTCAGAATGCTGATCCCACCATATCGCGGCAAATGCTTCAAATTTGGCAATTTCTTGCGGATCAACATTCAATTGAGACATCAGCGCCACCTTCAGCAAGCCATTATATTTAAAAAAAATCCTATGCTGAGCTAGTGTAGCGTTTATTCAGGAAAAAGCGATAAAAGCTGCAAAAAAGTTCACAGAATGAAAACGAAATTTGGCGGATTTGATTTATAGTGTCGGGATAAGCCAATCAGAAAGATTCAGAGGACTATAAGCTTAATGAAAAAATTCCTGTTCAGCAGTGCTGCCGCTGCTCTTTTCGCTTTTTCGGGCAGTGCAATGGCTGCGCAATTTGTGGCAGGCAAAGACTATACGGTGGTTCCCAACCCGGTAGCGGTTGAAAAACCGGGTAAAATTGAAGTGCGCGAATTCTTCTGGTACGGCTGCGGCCACTGCTCTAAACTTGAACCGCATATGCAGGCATGGCTGAAGCAAATGCCGAAAGACGTGCGCTTTGTGCGCACGCCGGCATCAATGAATCCGCTGTGGGAGCAGGGCGCGCGCGCGTATTATGTGTCTGAAGCTTTAGGCGTGCGCCAGAAAACCCATCTGCCTTTATTCCATGCCATTCACGCCAATGGCCAGAATATTTTAGAGCAGGCGGCTTTTGCCAAGTTCTTTACCCAGTTCGGCATTCCGGAAGCGAAATTCAACAGCACTTACAAGTCATTCCCGATCAGCTCCAAAATTGCCCAGTCGCAGGATTTAGCGAAGCGCTATCAGCTGACCGGCGTGCCGGCGGTGACGGTAAACGGCAAGTACATTATTCAGGGTGAAGACGGCAAAGTGACGCAAGTTCTGAACTACCTGATTGAGCAGGAACGCAAGGCCAAATAAGCGGGAAATCCGGATTTCCATGCCTGTGCCAGTCAGTATTGACTGGCATTTTGTTTTTTAAATGCTGAATAAAATTGAATGCTGGAATACGGCGTCGTGAATGCGCAAAAATTCAGGGGCTGATCTTTAAACTGCTGAATGGGCCGGCATGGCATCGAAGGCAATTTTTCAGGCCTGTCCGGCTTGCGGCGCGGATGCGCCCTCATGGGCTGCGCGTTGCCTGTTTAAGGCGCCACGGAGCAGCAGCTGCGCCTGAATAAGGGTCTGGGCTTTAAAGCGTCCGCGCTGTTCCGCCTGCAGGCTGGGCGCAAAGCGCCGGCGGATTTCGATCCAGCCCATGGCCCAGTCCAGCGCCAGATGAATCAGGATTTGCGCCAGCGCATGCAGATCCTGCGCGTCCTGCATATGCTGCAGGCTTTCAGCCTGGCGCAGGCCATTGGCCAAATCATCAATTAAGCACTGGATTTCGCGGTCAATCGCCTGGCGCAGCAGGGCTGATCCGCCCCAGCGCTCTGAAATCAGAAAAATCCACGGTTCGGGATAGTGCCCGACCGACTGGAAAAACAGCTCCAGGCTGCTTTCCGTCCTGGCATCCGGATGGCGCAGACAGGCCTGCGCCAATTGATGCAGCAGGCCTTTTAAATGCAGCGCGGCCTGATCCACCAGCTCCAGCCCGAGCTGATCCAGATCCGCAAAATGCCGGTAAAAAGCCGCGGGGACTAAGCCGGCATGGCGGGCAATTTCACGCAGGCTCATGCTGCTGAACGCGCGTCCCGAGGCGCTGAGCGCTAATACGGCGTCCAATAGGGCCTGGCGGCTTTGCTGCTTGCGTTCATCGCGTTTCGACATGCGCGCTTCCATCTAAGCTGATTCGGCCCAGTCTAGCAAAAAATGCCGGCTGAAACGATGCGCCGCAGCGCGCCGGCGGGATGCAAATGCGCAAAAGCCCCGCCATTCTTGCCGGCGGCATCTGCTATACTCGGGCGCAATAAATTTCTGTCAAATGAAGGACCCAATATGCGTATCGACCAGCGAGCGTTAGATCAATTGCGTGACGTTAAAATTACCCGAGGCTACACGCGCTATGCGGAAGGTTCTGTATTGGTTGAATTCGGTCATACAAAAGTGCTGTGCACCGCCAGCATTGACAACTCTGTGCCGCGCTTCTTAAAAGGCCAAGGCCAGGGCTGGGTGACTGCAGAATACGGCATGCTGCCGCGCTCTACCCATACCCGCAGCGACCGTGAAGCGGCCCGCGGCAAGCAAAGCGGCCGCACTCAGGAAATTCAGCGCCTCATCGGGCGCAGCCTGCGCGCCATGGTCGATTTGAAAAAACTCGGCGAAAATACCATCACCATTGACTGCGACGTGATTCAGGCCGACGGCGGCACCCGCACCGCGGCAATCACAGGCGCGGCTGTGGCGCTGATTGATGCGATGAATGTTCTGCTGGAAAAGAAAAGAATCAAGCAGGACCCGCTGAAAGGCTTGGTGGCGGCGGTTTCTGTCGGCATGTATAAAGACGAAGTGCTGCTGGATCTGTGTTATGAAGAAGATTCAAGCTGCCAGACTGACCTGAATGTGGTGATGACTCAGGCCGGCGAATTCATTGAAATTCAAGGCACAGCGGAAGACAAGCCGTTTACCCGCGCGCAATGCGACGCCATGCTGATCATGGCGGAGCAAGGCATACTGGAGCTGGTGAAAAAGCAGCAGGAAGCGCTGGGCTGGTAAGCAGCCAAGCCGCTTCAATTGCACTAATGCCAGTCAGTTAAGAAACTGACTGGCATTTTCTTTTTAAATTCTAGACTTTATTTGATACACGGAAGCGTCATCCGCAACCTGAGCAAAAACAAAGCACTGCTTTGTTTGCAGTGCAAGGCGCAGCGGTGGCCTTTGAAATGGACTGTTTTTGCGATGAAAGCTGTTCAAGTGCAGAAAGTGAACAGGTTTCGCGGTGAGGCGCACTGCGCCGCAAGATGCTTTCCTTGCGAAGCCTCGCTTCTCATTTGGCGAATGAGAACCACTGTTTCGCAAAGAACAAAACGAGCTCCAAAAATTCGATTTAAAAACGGTAAGACTCCGCCGTGAATAGCCCCAAAAATTAAGAAGTTTATGGTGAAACTTCTTAACTGATCAGCATTACCTCGATTGCACAGCTGCGTTGCCGGGCCGCTTGGCCCGCAGCCGGATTGGCATAAAAAAACCTGAGCCCCGGCGCTGCAATGCAGATCTGCACTGTAGCGCCGGGGCTCAGGTTTTTTCATCTCTGCATGCGCGGCAGTTTTCCGGCCACTGCAGCCCAAACCGCCGCGCTTGCGGCTGCCCGGGTAAAAACTGCGGAACAGTTTTTGCTATGCGGTTTTCTGGATGCGGCAGTAGTAGAAGCCGTCGCCATGGCCCCGGCTCGGCAGCAGCTGGCGGCCATGCAGCTGTTCAATGCCCCAGTCTGCATCAATCTTCACTTCCTGAGCATCGGCATGCGTGGCGAAGAAATCCGCCATCTGCTGTTCATTTTCCGCTTTTAAAATGGAACAGGTAATGTAAAGCAGCGTGCCGCCGGCTTTCAGCTGCTGCCACATATTGTCCAGAATCTGCTTCTGCAATGCCACTGTTTTGGCAATATCGCCGGATTGGCGCAGCAGGCGGATATCCGGATGGCGGCGCATTACGCCGATTGCTGAACACGGCGCGTCCAGCACAATGCAGTCCGCCGCTTCAGGCGCGGTCCATTTCACTGCATCGGCTGCGGTGATTTCAACGTTCTTGCCGTCCAGCGCCAGGCGCTCTAAGTTTTCAACAACGCGCTTTAAGCGTTTTTCATCCAGATCCAGCGCGATGAGTTTTTTCGGCCGGTACATTTCTAAAATATGCGCGGTTTTGCCGCCTGGAGCCGCGCAGGCATCAATGACCGTTTTGCCATCTAAATTGGGCAGCAGCGTGGCGCACAGCTGCGCATGTTCGTCCTGCACCGAAAAACCGCCGGCTTCAAAACCCGGCAGGCTTGGAATGTGCAGGCTTTCATCCAGAACAATGCCGGCCTCGGAAATTTCGCAGCGGTGCGCGTCAATGCCTTCATCTTCCAGAATATCCAGATATTCATCGCGGCTGACTTGGCGGGTGTTGACCCGCAGCGTCAGCGGCGCGGCCTGCTTCAGCTCATCGCTGAGTTCCGCAAACTGGTCGCCCCAGTCTTTCTTCAAGCGCTTCGCCAGCCAGCTGGGCAAGTTGGATGCATTTTCCAGTACATCATAAAACTGTTCAGATTCGCGGGTTGCGCGGCGCAAAATCGCATTCACCACGCCGCTTAAGCTTCCCATGCCCAGCTGCTTGGCCGCTTCTACGGTTTCTGAAATGGCCGCATGGGCAGCCACGCGGGTGCAGAGCAGCTGGTACAGGCCAAGGTATAAGCAGGTTTCAACAATTTCATTATCCAGCGGCTTGGACAGCAGGGGCAGGGTCACCTGTTTCAGCGCATGCCATTGGCGCAGGCAGCCCAAAACCAGTTCATGGTACAGCGCGCGGTCTTTGTCAGACACAATCGCCATGTGCTGCTGCAGAACCGATGCCAAGGACTGGCCATTTTGGACAGCCAATAGCGTTTTCACAACCTGAGCGCGCAAATTCAAGTTTTTCGCTGAGGCGTGGGGAGATTGCTTCATTATAGGATTTGTCCAACAGTAAGTTTTTGAGTTTGGTGAATCTGTACAGAGTTTAAAGGCTTGCCGCCCGGCCACTGCAGGCTGCTGAGGCAAATGGCGCGCTGGTCGCCGCAGGCCACATGCACGCCCTGCTTGTCTATGGCGACAATTGCGCCAGCCGGCTGATGGGCTGCGCTTTCTGCGGAAAGCTGCGATTGCCAAACCCGCAGGCTGCTGCTGTCATCCAGCGCAATAAAAGCGACTGGCCAAGGGTTGAACGCGCGGATATTGCGGTCAATGCTGGCGGCGTCCTGCGTCCAGTCAATTTGCGCTTCGGCCTTGGACAGCTTGTGCGCATATACGGTCAGCGCTTCGTCCTGCACTTCGCGCGCCTGCAAATAGCGCTGCAGCGCCTGTTCAGACTGCAGCACCGCGGCGACCGCCTCTGCGCCTTGCGCAGCCAGCTTGTCATGCAGGCTGGCTGCGGTGTCATGCGCTTCAATCGGGCAGGCGGTTTTATACATCATGTCGCCGGTGTCGAGGCCGGCGGCCATTTTCATAATGGTGATGCCGGTTTCAGCATCTCCGGCGGCGATGGCGCGCTGAATCGGCGCGGCGCCGCGCCAGCGCGGCAGCATGGAGGCGTGAATATTCAGGCAGCCGTATTTCGGCGTATCCAGCACGGCCTGCGGCAAAATCAGGCCATAGGCCGCCACCACCATCACATCCGCATTTAAAGCTTTCAGCTCAGCTTGAGCGGCCAGGCCTTCTTCAGTTGAAGCTTTGAAATGCAGCGGCTGATGCACAGGCAAGCCATGCTGCAGCGCCAGCTGCTTAACTGCCGATGCTGTGAGTTTCTGGCCGCGTCCCGCTTTGCGGTCAGGCTGAGTATAAACCGCAACAATTTCATGATCTGTTTGCAGCAGCGCAGCCAAGGCTGAGGCTGCGAATTCTGGGGTACCGGCAAAGACGATTTTCACGCATGACTTCTCAAGGAAACTTGGGCGTATTATAGGGCAAAAGCATTTTTAAGCCTAAGTTCCGCGGCGTTTTGCTGGAATTTAATGTAAGGATTTGAATTTAAGCGCAGATTTTAAGAAACAATTATTTATCTAATAAATTAATATTAATAACTATGGTTTATATAAAATTTAAAAATTATTCATGAAAGTTTTGCATTGCCGGCGCTGCGATGGCGTTATAGTAGATTTCAGTAAACAGATTCCTGCAGCCCGCCCGCCGGAAAGCAGCTGCAGCATACCCGTCCAGATATGCCTGAAAGGTCATCTTTTAAAACAAGGACTTGGTGTATGATATGCGCAAATTTCGGCTGATTTCACCCGCATCATCAGTATGATTTAGCCAAAGTGAACCCTGAAGGTTCATTTCAAGCTCAAACTTTGTTGGAAATATACAATGCCTGACTATCGCTCAAAAACATCGACACACGGAAGAAATATGGCTGGCGCGCGCGGCTTATGGCGCGCGACAGGCATGAAAGATGAAGACTTCGGCAAGCCGATTATTGCGGTGGTGAACTCATTCACGCAATTCGTGCCGGGCCATGTGCATCTGAAAGATTTAGGCCAGCTGGTGGCTGAACAGATTCAGGCTTCAGGCGGCGTCGCCAAAGAATTCAATACCATTGCGGTGGATGACGGCATCGCCATGGGCCATGACGGCATGCTGTATTCGCTGCCTTCGCGTGACCTGATTGCGGATTCGGTTGAGTATATGGTCAATGCCCATTGCGCCGATGCCATGGTCTGTATTTCCAATTGTGACAAAATTACCCCGGGCATGCTGATGGCAGCGATGCGCCTCGATATTCCAGTGGTCTTTGTCTCT
>NZ_JAVXCI010000026.1:0-30563 GCF_036659555.1 Acinetobacter sp. | reverse complement strand
CAACCTTGTGTTGGAATCTCTGACACGGATGAAACAAATTGAACTCGCGTGGGCCCGGCGCTCGCGGCGTTAATCAGGACACTATGCGTTTAAGCAGTTTAAAACTTTCTGGCTTCAAATCTTTTGCCGACAGCACCACTTTGCAATTTAAAGACAGCCGCACCGCCGTGGTTGGCCCGAACGGCTGCGGCAAGTCCAATGTCATTGACGCCATCCGCTGGGTTATGGGCGAATCCAGCGCCCGCCAGCTGCGCGGCGGCAGCATGCAGGACGTGATTTTTACCGGCACCGCCAAGCGCAAGCCTGTAGGCGCCGCCAGCGTCGAGTTGCGCTTTGACAATACCTATGGCAAATTGGGCGGCGCTTATAACGCCTACAATGAGCTGGCTGTGCGCAGGCAGGTCAGCCGTGACGGCAAATCTGAATATTTCCTCAATGGCGCCAAATGCCGGCGTCGCGACATTACCGATATTTTCCTGGGCACAGGCTTAGGCCCGCGTTCCTATTCAATTATTGAACAGGGCATGATCAACCGCCTGGTGGACGCCAAGCCGGAAGAAATGCGGGTGTTTATTGAGGAAGCTGCTGGCGTTTCGCGCTATCAGGCGCGGCGCCGTGAAACCAATCAGCATCTGGAGCATACCGCGCAGAATTTATCCCGCCTGGAAGATATTGCGTCAGAGCTGAAGTCGCAGCTGAAAACGCTAAAGCGCCAGTCGGAAACGGCGGTGCAGTATAAGGAATTAGAAAAAACCATCCGCACCATCAAGGTTGAAGTGCTGTCTTTTCAGTGCGGGCAAAGCGCGCGCCTGCAGCAGGAATACACCGTGCAGATGAACGCGCTGGGGGAAAGCTTCAAGCTGGTGCGTTCCGAGCTGCATACGCTGGAGCATGATTTAACTTCGGCCAGTGAGCTGTTTCAGCGCCTGATTCAGCAGTCTACGCCCCTGCAGAACGAATGGCAGCAGGCGGAAAAAAAGCTGGCTGAACTGAAAATGACGCTGGAACAGAAGCAAAGCCTGTTTGCGCAGAATTCTGAAAGCCTGATTCAGCTGGAACAGCAGAAAGCCCAAACCAGGGAACGCCTGCAGCTGATTGATCTGCAGCTGGAAACGCTACATGGGCAGCAGGAAGAATATGACGGACAGCTGAAGTTGCAGGAAAGCCAAAGCCAAGCGCGGGCGCAAGGCCTTGCTGATTTAAAAGCGCAGCAGTCTGCTGCGCAGCAGCAATATGCGCTGGTGAAAGCGCAGGTGGAAAAACAGCAGCAGCAGCACATGCAGATGCTGGCGCAAAGCGGGCAGCTGGGCAAAAATATCAGCCGCCTGGAGCAGCAAAAAGATACGCTGAAACAGCAGTCTGCCCAAATTTTTAATCATGGGCAGCAGGATGAACTGCAGCAGCTGGAACAGCAGAAAGCACAGCTGCAGGCGGCCTGCACTGGAAAAGAACAGCAGATTGCAGCTTTAAAGCAGCAGCTGGAGCAGCACAGTGAACAGCAGGCGCAGCAAAAATCCGCCCTGCAGGAATTGAAGTCTGACATTCAGGTGCTGCAGTCTGAGCAGAAAAATTTAAATCAGCTGCTGATCAAGGCCAGCCCGAAAGCGCAGGCCGGCAGCGTGCGCCTGATGCAGGCGCTGCAGCTGTCGCAGCAGGGCAAGGCGCAGGCTTCTTTAATTGAAAAATTCTTGGCCAAATGGCTGCATGCGCAGGTGCTGGACGGCGCAGACGGTTTTCAGGACAGTGTCGCGCGCCAGCTTAAAGCACAGGGCCAGCACAGCAAAATTCAGCTGAATGGCTTGCCGTGTTTGGCTGACTGGATTGAAGCGCCGCAGCATTCGCTTTGGCAGCAGGTTGCGGTGGTCGAAAGCCTGAAAGCGGCCTTGCCGCTGCAGGCGCAGCTGCAGGCCGGGCAGTCGATTCTAACTTTAGACGGCTATCATGCCGGCGCAGACTGGGTGATCGGCCTGCATTATGACGAAGACAGCCAGGCGGGCCAGGGCGCATTAAGCCACCGCATCCGCCTGAGTGAAATTGAGCAGGCCTTAGCGGAAAAGCTGCCGCTGCTGGAGCAGGCGGAATTGTTGCTGCCGGCGCTGCTGAGTCAGGTGCAGGAGGCGCAAAAGTCTTTGCAGGCCGAACAGCATGTGCTGAAAGGCTGGCAAAAAGAACTGCAGCAGGCGGACATCAGCATTGCTAAAGCGCAAAGCGTTGCGCAGGCCTTTGCGGTGCAGCAGCGCCAGCTGGCGGATCAGCTGCTGCAGCTTGATGCGCAGCTGGAAGAAGACGCGATGCAGAAAGATGATTTGGAAATTGACCTGCATGCCCTAAATATGAAGCTGGAACAGGCGCTGCCGAACTATAAAACCCTGCAGTTTCAGCTAGAGGAGCTGACCGGGCAATCGGAAGATGCGCAGCAAAGGCTGCAGCGGGGGCAGCAGGAGCTGGAAATGATCCGCCGGCAGGCGCTGCAGGCCAAGCAGCAGATTGAACTGCTGCAAAAGGACAGCGTGTTTTTAACAGCGCAGCAGCAGCAGATTATGGCGCAAATGGAGCAGGCCAGGAAATTTGCCGACCCCGTGCAGCTGGAACTGCCGAGCCTGCAGTTGCAATATGCAGGGCAGTCGGAAATCACTGAAAAGCTGCAAAAGCAATGGACTGAATGGCAGCTGGAGCTGAACAGCGTGCAGACCCGGCAGCGCGAGCTGACTGACAGCCGCCACAGCCAGCAGCAGCGGGACGAAAAGCTGCGGACTGAGCTGGAAGAAAAGCGCCTGGCATGGCAGGCTGCCAAGTCGGATCTGCAGCATTACACTGAACAGCTGAAAGCCATGAACAGCGAAATGCTGAGCGGGCTGACGATTGATGTCGCCGCCCATCAGCAGAAACTGGAAAAAGCCCAGCAGCAGTTTGATAAACTGGGCGCAGTCAATCTGGCTGCTTCGGAAGAATATGAGGAAGTCTCCAAGCGCCATGAAGAGCTGAGTCATCAGATTGCAGACTTGGAAAAAACCGTAGACCAGCTGCAGTCCGCAATGAAAAGCATTGATCAGGAAACCCGCAGGCTGTTTATGGCGACCTTTGATCAGGTCAATGCCGAGCTGCAGAAGCTGTTTCCAAAAGTATTTAATGGCGGTGAAGCCAGCCTAAGCCTTGAAGACGGCTGGCAATCGGGTGTAAAACTGATGGCGCGCCCGCCGGGCAAGCGCAACAGTTCTCTGGCGCTGCTGTCCGGCGGCGAAAAAGCCCTGACGGCTTTGGCCTTGGTCTTTGCGATTTTCAGGCTAAACCCGGCGCCTTTCTGCGTGCTGGATGAAGTGGATGCGCCTCTGGACGATGCCAATGTGGGCAGGTTCTGTAATTTAGTAAAAGAACTTTCTGAACAGGTTCAATTCATTTACATTACACATAACAAACTGGCGATGACCATGGCAACTGATTTGCTCGGTGTGACCATGCCGGAACCGGGAACTTCAAAATTAGTGACTGTGAATTTAGAACAGGCAAAAGAATACGGCTTAGCTGCGGAGTCATAACATGGAAATCACTACAATCGTCGGGATTGCTGTTGCGGTAATTCTGATTTTGGCCGGCTTGAGGCTGGTGCTGAAAAAGCCGGCGGATGCAGCGCCTTCGCTGGATACCAGCCTGCATATTGACCCGGACAGCCAGCAGCCGGTGATTCCGCGCCATGTCCGCAGCCAGCTGAATGTGCCGGAACAGCCGGATGAGCAGGCCGAACCGGTTTTAGCGCAGCCGGAAGCAGCTTTGGCGCCTGAAGCGCCTGCTGTGAAAGCTGAAGCAGCTGATGCGGAAGCCGCTCCGGAAGCGGAAAAACCGGCTGAACAGCAGCCGGCAGCGGCCAAAGCTGCAGAAAAGCAGGCAGATGCTGCGGAGAAAGCAGCGCCGGAACTCAGCCTGAATCAGATTGAAAAAGCCGAAATCAGTGAATTTGAAGAAGAAAGCAATATTCTGGATGCGCATCTGTATGAGCAGAAGCTGGTGGATGACGAAAGCGCGCTGGCCACGGCGGAAACCTATATTGCATTGAACCTTTACCCTGACAGCCGCGCGCTGTCCGGCGAAAAAGCGCTGAAAGTGCTGATGAAATACGGGCTGCGCTTTGGTGAAATGGCCTGTTTCCACCGCTACAGCGAAGACGGCAGCAGGCTGCTGTTCTCGGTGCTGCAGATCAGCAATGACGGCGCGGCCGGTTTTGACCTTGAAACTTTGTCCACTGAACAGGTGAAAGGCCTGGCGTTCTTTCTGGCCTTGCCGCACAGCGATGTGCAGATTGCCTTTGACACCATGGACAGCGTTTCGCGCCTGATTGCGCGTGAAATTGAAGGCACGGTGTACGACCAGAATAATCAGGAATTTACCCCGCAGCTGCGCGAGCACTGGCGCCATCAGGCGATTGATTACCGTCCGGGCCAGGCTGCGGCGGAAGCTTAGCATTGAAACTGAAGCTGCTGATTTTTATAATAGCGGCGGATTGAGAATTTTTTGAGGGCGGAAGATTTACCGCCCTTTTTTATGGTGAAAATATGACACAGCAAAACACGGTTGTTGCGCAAATGCGCCAGCTGATTCAGCTTCTGGCCAAGCATAACCATGCTTACTATGTGATGGATCAGCCGACAATTGCCGACAGTGAATATGATCAGCTCTTTCACCAGCTGAAAGCTTTGGAAGAGCAGCACCCGGATTTAGTACAGCCGGATACGCCCACTCAGACGGTCGGCGGCAAGGCGTTGCCAAAGTTTGAAAGCGTTACCCATGCGGTGCCGATGCTGTCTTTGGGTAACGTATTCAATCAGGAAGAGCTGTTTGCCTTTGCGCGCCGCGTTGAGGAGCGCCTGCCGAATCAGAACATTGAATATGATGTCGAGCTGAAATTTGACGGCCTGGCGATTTCGCTGTGGTATGAGCATGGCGTGCTGGTGCGCGGCGTGACCCGCGGCGACGGCGAAACCGGCGAGGATATTACCCACAATGTTAAAACCATCCGCAACTTGCCTAAAGTGCTCAGCAGCCCGGCAGCGGATGCGCCTGAACTGCTGGAAGTGCGCGGCGAAGTGCTGATGCCGAAAGCCGGCTTTGAAAAGCTGAATGCGGAGAACGAAGCCAAAGGCGAAAAAACCTTTGCCAATCCGCGCAATGCCGCCGCCGGCAGCCTGCGCCAGCTCGATCCGGGCATTGCCGCTGCGCGCCCTTTGGCATTCTACGCTTACGGCATTGCGCAGTGCGAGCCGCATCATGGGCAGGCTAGTATGTCTGCCAGCCTGGAGTGGCTGGCGCAGTTCGGCTTTGCGGTGGGGGAGCGGCATTTCATCTGCAGCAGCATTCAGGAGGTGCAGGCAGCCTATGAGCAGATTAATGCGGAGCGCCCGGATTTAAGCGTGGAAATTGACGGCATGGTGATTAAGGTCAATGACCTGAAGCAGCAGCAGCAGCTGGGTTTCCTGAGCCGTGAACCGCGCTGGGCCACAGCCTATAAATTCCCTGCAGTGGCGGCGCTGACCACCGTTGACAATATTGACTGGCAGGTTGGCCGCACAGGCACCTTGACGCCTGTGGCGCGCTTGAACCCTGTGGCGGTGGGCGGCGTGACTGTGTCCAATGTCACGCTGCACAATATCGGCGAGATTCACCGTTTGGATGTGCGCATCAGCGATACTGTCAGCGTTTACCGCAGCGGCGATGTGATTCCTAAAGTTGAAAAGGTTTGGCCGGAGTTCCGCCCTGACGATGCTGCTGAGGTGCATTTACCTGAAAACTGCCCGGTATGCTCTTCGCCGGTAGTGATGCCGGAAGGCGAGGCCCTGGCGCGCTGTTCCGGCGGGCTGTATTGCGCGGCGCAGCGCATTGAGGCGATCCGCCATTATGTATCGCGCAAGGCCATGGATATTGAAGGCCTCGGCGACCGCTGGGTGGAGTCGCTGCTGCATTTAGACCTGCTGCAGGATGTTGCGGATATTTACAGCCTGCATGAGCACCGCGAGCAGATGGTGAGCATTGAGAAAATGGGTGAAAAGTCAGTGCAGAATTTGCTGGATGCGATTGAACACAGCAAGAAAACCACACTGGCGGCCTTTATTTACGCCTTAGGCATCCGCGGTGTCGGAGAAACCACCGCGCGCATGCTGGCCAATACCTTCCAGACTTTTGAGGCGCTGCGGGCCGCAGACATTGAAGCCTTGAAGAAAACCCCGGATGTCGGAGACATTACCGCGGAATGGATTATTGACTTCTTTCAGGCGCCGCACAATCTGGAAGTAGTTGACCGCCTGCTGGCTGCCGGCATTCACTGGGATGCGCCGGTTGCGCCGACCCGCCAGCCGCTGAACGGCGAAAGCTGGGTGATTACCGGCACGCTCAGCACAATGGGCCGCGATGAAGCGACGCAGATGCTGCAGGCTTTAGGCGCGCGGGTCAGCGGCAGCGTGTCCAGCAAAACCAAATGCGTGGTGGCCGGCGAAAAAGCCGGATCTAAGCTGGAAAAAGCGGAAAAACTGGGTGTCCGCGTGATGACCGAAGCTGAGTTTCTGGAGTTTGCGCAGCAGTACTAAACGCTAAGCGGATACATATAAATAAGCATGGGGGCTATTAAAAGCCTCCATGCTTTTTTATGTGCGGGAAATAAATATTCAGCAAACAGCCGGATGCATGCGCTTAGGTATTTGGCTTGAGCGGATTTCACTTAATTTGAAAGCGGAGCAATCGATGTATGCCTGACTGTGAATAAGAATGGAAAGTTTCAAATAAATTTAAATAGATGATAATAATTCTTAATAGCATTAATGTATCTTAATGCGTATAATAATTGTTCTCATTTGTTGGTTTTAGAAAATCTTTATTATGAAACAATTTCCAAAGTCCATATTGGTGAAATCAATTTCTTTAATTTTAATTGGCGGGGCATCACAGATTTTATGGGCTGATACGACTTTGCCGACAATTACCGTGGAGGCAGCTGCAGAACAGCAGGCATATGCAAATGGGGCGCTGAAGGATAATGCGGACTTGGGAGCCTTAGGCAGCAAGAAAATTATAGATACGCCCTTTAGCGTTGCCGAATACAGCAGCAAGCTGATTGAAAATCAGCAGGCGAAAACGGTTGGCGATGTGCTGCAGAATGACGCATCTATCCGCGTGACGACCAATCAGGGGCATTTAAATGAAAACTTCAAGCTGCGCGGATTTGATGTCAATCATGAGGATATGTCTTATAACGGCTTCTTTGGCGTAGCGCCTTATGGACGCATGCCGACAGCATTTTTGGAATCAGTAACGGTGCTGAAAGGGCCGAATGCCTTGGTTGCGGGTGTGGCGCCAACAGGCAGTGTGGGCGGTGTTGTTATTGCCAACTCTAAGCGGGCGGATAAAGATTTAACCCGGGTTTCCGCTTCACTGGAAGACGGCGGCTATTACCAGTCCGGATTTGACATCTCGCGCCGCATGGGTCAAGACAATGAATTTGGCGTGCGCGTTAATGGAACCTATGCCGATGGCGAGCATGTTATTGATGGTATGAATGACCGCCTGGCTTCAGGCGCAATTGCCGCGGATTATACAGCCGGCAAAGTGAAAATTAATTTCGATGCCTATGCAATTAAGGAAAACCGCAAGGGCGGTTCGCCAGCTATGGTGGCAATGGGCGGAAATACCAGCCTTAATCAAGTCATTGCGCCGCCTAAAGGCGACAGTAATTATTTTCCGCACTTAGAAGGCAATAGCGACAGCCAGTTTGCCGGCTTATCCGGCGAATATAAATTCAACCCGGATTTAAAAGCTTTTGCCGGGATTGGCTATGTTGAAAAATCATATGACGGCCACCTCTTCGGCACCCGCCTGATTGTGAATAAAGCGGACGGATCTGCATCTTCTCAATATTACCGTGTCGCGTCTGAAGAGCATAATACGGTTGCCAATGCAGGCCTTGAAGCAAAGTTTGATACTGGCGCAGTCAAGCATACTTTAGGCCTGCGAACTGACTATTTGGCCCGGAAATACACCCTGCATAAGAAAGCGACGCAGCAAACTTTCACCACGAATCTTTATGATCCATCCAAGAATGGATCAATGCCGTTAAGCTATCCGGAAGTAGCGCCGCTGGGAGACAATAAATATATCAGCTATACCCTGACCGATCAGCTCTCAATGCTGAACGATAAGCTGCAGCTGATTGTGGGCGCGCGCTATCAAGACATTGATACGAAAAACCTGCAGGCAGGCAAAAGCTATCAGGAAGATAAAGTTTCTCCAAGCATCGGTGTTGTCGTTAAGCCGTTTGGCGACAGCCTCTCGCTGTATGCAAGCTATGTAGAGGGCTTGTCTGAAGGCGCTACCGTGGATAACGCAAAAGACGCCAATAACCGCAAGAGCTTTGCGCCATTTCAAACCAAGCAGTATGAAGCGGGCGCGAAATACCAAAAAGGCACATGGCTGAATACGCTGGCGGTTTATCAAATTGACAAGCCGAGCACAATGACAACTGACTATAAAGACCCGCTGGATAAAAATATCACTCAAATTACAACGGACGGAGCCGAAACGCGTTCGCGCGGCATTGAGTGGGCCTTTTCAGGCAATTTAACGAAAGACCTCAGCCTGATGGGCAGCCTTGCATATATTGATGCTGAATATATCAAAGCTTCGGCAAATATTTATGATCCTGCTGCTCAGAAAACCGCACGCGCTGATATTTCCGGAAATGCGATTTACGGTGTTCCGGATTTCACTGCCTCTCTGGGCTTGGATTATGCTGTGCCTTATATTGATGGGCTGAATGTGAATGCGCGGGCATCCTATGTCAGTGAACAGTATCTGAATGATAATAATACCTTAGAACTGCCGCACTTCACTATTGTTGATGTCGGCGCGCGCTACAAAACCAAGCTTGGCGGCGTGAGCACAACATTCTTAGCCAATGTTGACAATGTCGCGAATAAAAAATACTGGGAAGGTGTTTTTAATCCGAACTACGCGATTATCGGTGGCGCAAGAACTTATAAGCTTGGCGTAACTTTTGATTTTTAAGCCAAATTATTTGGCGTGACCGGAACTTAAAAAGAAAGAGCCGCCTTAAGGGCTAATGCTGATCAGTTAAGGAGTTTCACCGTAAACTCCTTAATTTTTTGGTTATTCACGGCGGAGTCTTATCGTTTTTAAATTCGATATTTGGAGCTCGTTTTGTTCTTTTGTTTCGCCAAAAGAACCAAAAGCATTTGTCATCCGCGAAACCTGTTCACTTCCTGCACTTAAATAGCCTTTTTGCAAAAACAATCCATTTCAAATGCCACGCAGGTTGCGGATGACACCTCCGCGTATCAAATAATATCTTGGTTTTCAAAAGAAAAAGCCAGTCAATTTCTTAACTGACTGGCATTAGCCTTAAGGCGGCTTTTTGCTGAATATCGATTTTTGATTTATGGAATGTATTTTTTCACTACGCCGTCATCCAGCAGCTGCTGAAAATGCTCAGTAATGCTGGCGCGGATATCGCGGTATTCAATGCCTAATTCTTTGCGGCTTTTTTCCGCATTGAAATAAATCGGGTAGCCCATATTGCGCTCAATATATTGACGCGAATAGCCCAAGACCGGCCCTAAAATCTTAAATGCGGCTTTAGGCACATGATTGCGCGGAAAAGGAAATTTATTGCCGAAATGCCGGCGCAGAATTTTGCCCATTTCCAGCAGGCTGAGCGTGCCCCCGCTGACAATGTAGCGGTCATGGGCTGCAGGGTTTAAGGCGGCCTGAATATGCGCATCGGCAGCGTCGCGGACATCCACAATGCCGTTCCACATTGGCGGCACGCCGGCAAGGGTCATGCCGTTGGCAAACTGCTGCAGCACTTCAACGCTGCCGGACTGGGTATTTGGCGTCAGGGATGGCCCCATCACCAGCGCCGGGTTGATGCAGACCAGATCCCAGCGCTGCTGCGCATTAGCCATTTCCCATGCCTTGCGTTCCGCCATGACTTTGGAATAAGGATAGGGCTGGTGGGTTTCCGAACTGGTCGTGTTCCAGTGCGATTCATCAAACTGGTTATGGGCGGTATTTTCAATATCGACTGCATCGCCATAGGCGGAGGCTATGCTGGAGGTCACAACCACACGCTGGACGGATGCGGTTTTATTGACGCTGTTCAGCACATTTTCGGTGCCTAATACCGCAGGCTCAATAATGTCTTTTACCGCATCCTTGAAGTTGGTCACGACAAAAGGCGAGGCCATGTGAATCACCGTGCCGCAGCCCTGCATGGCTTCATCAAACGAATGCGGGCCGAGCAGGTTGGCCTGAAACAGCTTGAGCGTGCCGGAACTTGCGGCAGCGATTTTTTCTAAATGGGCAAAGCTGCTGGTTTTATTCAAATCGCGCACTGTGGCATGCACCGTAAAGCCCTGCTGCAGCAGTTTCTGAATCACCCAGCCGGCAATATAGCCTGTTGCGCCCGTCACTAAAATCGGCGCTTGGCCTGATAAGTCCGTCATGTTTTAAACCATTGTAGTTATTTAATTTATCTCATCATAAAGGCAAAACCGGCGCTTGTCTTTGACTGAATTGCGCCGTGCAGGCAGCAATAGGGCAATGCCGCAGCTCAGCGGGTTTTCCGGCAGCCTGCGCGGCGCTGGCGGCCAGCGCCGCCGCTGAATAAGACGCATTGTTAATCGTTACAAAAAAACTGAATCCGCTGCGTTTCCGCCAATTGGCCTGTGCAGGCAGCGCAAAGTTCCGCAAAGGCTTATTTTTTATGTAGAAATTGCTTGGAATTAGACTGAAAATGCGTATGCTTATCATTTAAATTTTATAAAAATCATAAGCTTACATAATTTAAGCTTTGCAAAGGCAGCCGGATTTGTCCATAATGCTGGAAAAGGGTATGGAGTAAAGAAAATGCGCGGTAATCCAGAAGTCGTAGACTACTTAAATATGTTGATCGGTGGCGAACTGGCTGCCCGTGATCAATACCTGATTCATTCCCGCATGTATGAAGACTGGGGCTTAAGCAAGATTTTTGAACGCATTGACCATGAAATGCAGGAAGAAGCTTCGCATGCAGATGCCCTGATCCGCCGTGTCCTGTTCCTTGAAGGCACGCCGAACATGAACCGCGAAGATATTGTCACCGGCGAAGATGTGGTTTCTTGCCTGAAAGCGGATTTGGCGCTGGAATATCATGTGCGCGAAAAACTGGCGCAGGGCGTGAAGCTGTGCGAGGAAAAAGGTGATTACGTTACCCGCGATATGCTGCGCCAGCAGATGAATGATACTGAAGAAGATCATACCTACTGGCTGGAAAAGCAGCTGCGCCTGATCGAGCTGATTGGCCTGCAGAATTATATTCAATCTCAGATGTAAGAGCTGCCTTTCAATGCTTTCTCCTTAAGGCGAAGGCTGGGATGAGGTGTTCTGAATTTTTAAAAGCCTTTAAATGAAAATTTAAAGGCTTTTTTTACTGCATTATGGCGGGCAGCGGATGCCGCTATGCCGCAGCGCTGGACTGAAAAAATCAGCGGCATTCCTGCAAATGCGGATGAGGCAATTTAAAATCAGCTGCAGTCCCAGTTGTATACGACTTTTGAGAAATCACGCTTTCTTAAATCATCTGGATGGATAAAGAAATTTCCTACGCCTGCATCGCCCCACATAATGTCCTTGCCATCTTCACTGTCGCTGTCCAGCTGAAACAATAAAATATAATCCTGAATTTTATGATTATATTCACGCGGGTCAGACTGGGTGAAAAAAGGATAGCCGCCTAAGCGGTGGCCTGTTCCCGGAAATAATTCGGCATAGGGTTCGAAAAATTCATCATAAAAATCTTCACCTTCATATTGGCTTTCAAACTCATGCAGCTGTTCTGCGGCTAAAATTTTCCGCCCGAAAGCAAAGTCACTGGAACTGATCGCCTGCTGTTCAAGCAGAAAGTTAACAGCGTATTGCTGAGTCAAAGGCAGCGGCAGGAGATATTCATCATTGAATTGAATATCGCTGAAATTCTGCTTCAGCTGCTGAATATCTTCAGTAATATTTTCAAAATACAGGACTCTGAAACCGGATTGAGCCTGCTGATCATCAAAGTTCATTCCGTACAGGTCATCAGCAGCGATGTAAAACTGTAAAATACCCTGCGCCGGAAAATCCGGCAATGCCGGCATTTCGGCTAAATTAATCTGCGCCAATAAGGCTAAAGGCTGGCCTTCACTGTCTTTGGGATATGCTGTTTCCAGGGGAAAATACGGCTGGCCGCCGACTTTGCTTTGCCACAGGCTTAATTCCTGCTGCGGGACTAAAGACATCGTAGCCGCTGGTTTAAGCGTCGCTGAAATTTTTTCTTGATAGGGCTTAAATACGGCGGATAAGGCTGAAAAATCAAAACTCATTATTTAGTCCTTAATTAATTGTATTGGCTAAAAATTAATATAAAACAATTGATTCAATAAAAAACGCCTTATTTTCCAGAAAATTTCTGAATATCCGCCAGAACCTGCCCCGCATGGGTTTGGCTGTTTACGCTGCTGTAGTGGTAGATAATGGTGCCTTGCGGATCAATTAAAAAGGTTTCCCGCTTGGCGATTTTAGCAATGCCGAAGCTGCGGACAATCCCGAACTGATCGGCCAATTGATGGCTGTTGTCCGCCAGTATGGCAAAGGGCAGTCCGAGCTTTGCTGAAAATTTCTGATGGGACGGCACATCATCCAGGCTTACGCCCAGCACCGCGACATTATTTTTAATAAACTGCGGATACAGCGTTTTGAATTGATTGGCTTCCTGCGTGCAGCCGGGGGTGTTGTCTTTAGGGTAAAAATACAAAACCACCCATTTCCCCTTGTACTGCTTCAGTTCATGCCATTTGGCATTCTGATCCTGCAGTTTAAACGCCGGGGCGGTTTTGCCTACCCAGCGTTTTTGATCTGAATCGATTTTGCCAAACAGGGTGTTTTCAGCATGAAGGGCGGGGCTGAAGATCAAGCCGGCGCTGATGGCCAAAAAGCCAAGGCGGAAGATTTTTTTCATTTTCATAAGATCCATTGCATTGTTTTCATAGCCTGCAGCTGCTGAGTTTAGCAAGCTTCCGTTTCGGCGCGGCGTGAATTTTGATTTAATATGGACTCAAACCAGCACAGGTGTATCAACATAAAAAATTGTTAGCTGAACTTATTGATATGCCAGCCAGGAAAAATTAGAAAAATAAGGCTGATGATCTACAAGAACAATGGTGTATTGAAAATAAATCAAAAATGTTCAATAGGACTGTTCAAAAAATTGCGGCAGCTTTGAGATTAGCTCTTTCCTTGCTAAGAAAGCTTTGGATGTGATGTCTTGAAATCTGATAAAAAACTTTTAATTGAATTGAAGCAAAAGGGAAATGAATAATATTTGAGCATTGTTCATCATTCTGTTAGTATTTTTCATTAAAAAATAATAAGGTCATAATAACAATGTTGGATAACATTTTCAGTATTTTAGCGAAGCTTGGCTTCGGGTCACAGAAGCGCGCCATTAGTGTTCAATTTTCAAATGCACAGCTTAATTCTCAACTCATGTTGCAGCGTATTGATGGCTATCATGGCATCAATGAAGGCTTGTCCGCAGAACTGATCTGTTTATCTGCCAATCCTTTTATAGAACTCAAACAATTTATCGGTTGCCAAGCAGCAGTAGATCAAGTTACAGATTCAGGTCAGCTCTTTAGAACCACAGGTATTATTACTGGAGCATCTCAAGGTCAGTCAGATGGAGCATTCAGCTTATATCGCTTAACCATGCAAGATGCTGCGAGCTTATGGCATAAACGGCGTAATAGCCGTGTGTTTATGAATAAGAGTGCCGTTGAAATTTGTGAGGTGATCTTCAAAGAGTGGCAGTCTAAAAGCCCGTTGTTTGCCTCAAGCCTAAAATTAGATACCAGCGGCTTAACCAAGGCTTACGATGTACGGCCTTTTTCTATGCAGTCTAATGAAAGCGATTATGCATATTTAACGAGGCTAATGCGTGAGGAATCAATAAATTGGCTTGTTGATGAAGCAAGTTATATCGTTTCAAACAATAGCCAAAGTATTGAAGCTCAGAAACTCAGATTAATCGATGATAATGCTCAATTTAAGGCAATTGATCGTAGAGCAATTCGCTATCATCGATCTAATGCGGCAGAAAAATATGACAGCATCACCAACTTTACCGCTCAACGAAACTTACAGGCGACAGCTATTCATGTGCAGCGTTGGCAAGCGGATAATTTAAGTCAAGAAGATGCGGGCGGTTCAGTTCTAAATTCGCATAAACACAGTTCACAAAGAGATAATGAAAGTCTCAGCCTAGAACAAGCATGGAATGTATCTCCTGCATGGATACGTGATTTAAAAGGCGAAGATCAAGCAACAGCTTCAAGCGATAGTCAGCTAGATAAACTTAATAAACAGCTTAATCAATATCAAGCTCTGCAAGCTAAATACTTCACAGCGCACAGCAGTGTACGGGATGCCCAAGTGGGTTATTGGTTTCAATTGGTTGATCACCCTGAACTGGAGAAAAATCATAGTTCTCATGACAAAGAGTTTCTCATCCTGAATAAGCGCTTTTACAATCAAAATAACCTTCCAAAAGACATTAAAGATCAAGTTGAAAAGTTATTAGCACTTAGTCATTGGGAAACCAGTAAAGACAGTGATCAGGAGCGTCAAGCAAACGAACTCAATGTAGTGCGTAGAAGTATTGATGTTGTCCCTGAATATGACCCTTTAGAACACCGTCCCGCAGCACATGTGCAGCGTGCCAGAGTCACCACGGATGGTGAAGAAATTCACGTTGATGAATGGGGTCGCATCAAGGTTCGTTTCCTGTTTACCCGTACAGATGATCATTGTCATGATGGTGGTGCAGGTTCAAATGGCAATGATACCGACTCAGCTTGGGTGGATGTACTTACGCCTTGGGCAGGTGAAGGTTATGGTGCGCGTTTCTTGCCGCGTAAAGATGAAATCGTAGTGATTGATTTCTTTGATGGCAATATAGACCGTCCTTTTGTAACAGGCCGAATCCATGAGGCGCAGCGAAATCCAGCCAAGTTTGATAGCAAAGGACAGCTGCCTGATACCAAAAAGCTGAGTGGCATACGTTCTAAAGAAGTAGATGGCGAAGGCTATAACCAACTCCGTTTTGACGACACGATGGGGCAAATCAGCGCTCAACTCCACAGTAGCCATGGTGCAGCCCAGCTGAACTTGGGTAATTTAAGCCATCCAAAAGAAAAGGCAGAAAGTGAAGGCCGCGGTGAAGGGTTTGAATTGTGTTCTGATCAATGGGGAGCAATAAGAGCAGCGAAAGGTATCTTGCTGACTTCTGAATCCTCTGAACAAGCTCAAGGTGAACAGCTCACACGTTCGAAAACATTAGAAAATATTAAATTCCATGCAGATAGCAATAAGTATTTTAAAGAAATAGCAAAAGCACACCAAGTTGATGAGCCTGATTTAGAAGCGCAAGAAATATTAAAGGATAAATTTGATAAATGGAATGAGAGTTCAGATGCTTTGATTGCTTTGCATAGTGAATCAGGAATGATTTTAGATAGTAAAGAAAGTATGCATCTTGAATCAAAGCAAAATATAGATGTGAGTACGCCTGGAAATTTGCAATTTTTTACAGGGAAAAGTTGGATCGCCCAAGCTTTAGATAAAATTACAATCTTTGCCAAGCATGCAGGCATCAAAATTAAATCTGGCGAAGGAGATGTCGATGTTGCTTCTCAAAAAGGTAAAATGACACTCTCTTCCAAGCAGCAAATGCATGTTTATTCACTCAATGATTTTGTAAGGGTTGAAAGTGGTAAAGGCATATTGATCACCTCTGGTGGCGGATATATCAAAATTCAGGATGGAAATATTGAAATCGCTTGCCCTGGTCAAATTGATCTTAAAGCTGGATTGATTAAAACCAATAGCGGCGCATCACTTTCAAGTCAACTCTCAGCTATGCCTGAATTAAAAGCTCAATATGATGAACATTTTATTCTTCATTATCCTGATGGTGCACCAGCAAAAAATTTAAAATATAAAATTACAGCAGATGATGGGCAAGTTTTTGAAGGTATATCTGGTGAGAATGGCAAGACGAATGTATGTACTAAAGACGCCATGGCTGCTTTAAAAATTGAAGTTTTCTCGCCCGAGTAATAAAAAAAATATAGGATGTAATGAATGAAACTATTTAAGAGTATAGTTCTTTGTTTATGCACAACAATTTCTTTTAGTGCATGTTCAAATGTTGAAAAACAAAAAGAAGGTATAAACGTGATAGATTTTAAAAACCCTAAAAAGGTCTGTTTTGGCCGTATTGAAATGACGGTTCCAAAAGAAACAAAAGTTGAATATAGCAACTTTAATTATAATGGCAGTGATCTTGAAGTAGATGATAGTGTTAAAACCTATGAAGCTTACCAAAAATTAATTAATGATAAAATTAAATTTTTAAAACATGAACCGCATGAAACTGAAGGTGTCTTATTAAAGCAAGAAATGCGCGGTCCTATAGATCAAATGGGTCGTAGTGTAAGTCATATTATTGTTTATAGAAGTACTCAATACACTGTTGAAGCATATGAAATATATGGTTATCTGTATTTAAGGCCGGGCAAGTTTCTTATTCTAAAAAGTGGAGCAAGTAATGACCTTTTAGATGAGGCAATAGCAGAAATACAACATAATTTAAAAAGTATCAAAATACGATCAGAAAAAGAAGAGCAAGCAGGCCTATGCTGGAAAGAGTTTTTTATTGCTGATGATATGAGCAAAAATATTCCATTTACAGGGGGATATTTACATTTCACCTTCCCAAGTTATCCAGGCGTTCGTGCTGATATTGAACATCGTGTTCGCCTAGAGTCAGATGTACCTTTAATAGAACTCATGAAACAGAGACAACAAGAATTACCGGCAATTGTAAAAGTACAAATAAAACTTGAAAATTTAAGAGAGCATAAAAAAATCGTAAATGACTTAGCTGGTGAAGAAGTATTGAATCATATTTCTGAGCGTGCATATTTTGAGCGGGGATTTGAAGATGGATCTTGGCAATATTTAGGCAGCCTAGAGAATGACAATGATCCATATATACAGTTTAGTTTTGAAAGTGCTGAAATGGTGAATCCTGATGAATCTTTTTATTCTATGGTTAGTCAAAAAAATGCAATTCAGCTTAATGATTTTATTCTAAATAGTATTCAAACTTCTCCAAATAATAAAAAGGAAAAATAAAATGGCTGAAGTTGTTTCACAAACGAATTCTGCGACAAGTCCCAGTTCAAATAAATTAGGCACCCATGTTGAAGTGCCGCTCAATGATACAATTCCGATTATATTTGTACCCGGAATTATGGGTTCAAACATTTTTAATAAGGCCTTAGGTAAACCTGTTTGGATGCTCGGAAATGGCGCAGGAAAAGCTAAGACATTATTTCAACAAATGAATAAAAGTCCAGCGACATTGCAGAAGGAATTAGATTATTTGAATACTGAGGTAGACAAAAGCGGGATGATTAAAGTCGATAGCCGTTTGAAACTAACTGAACAGATATTAAGGGACCGTTATTGGGGCACAGTGCATTGGGACAGTTATGGTGGAATCTTAACGTATTTACAATGGGTATTGAATAATGTCGATTTAAAAGAACAACCCATATATGGCGTGGGGGGCGTTGGAGGTGGATATGCTGCTGCCCGGCAAATGAAACTGCAGGAATCTATTGATGAATGGAAAAGTCTATTAAATAAAACTGAACTTGGTCAATGGTTTCCTCAAGCAGCATTAACAAATGTAACTCAGCAAGATATAGAACATTTAAAAGCATTTCATTTCCCCGTGTATGCTATGGGATACAATTGGCTCCAATCGAATGAGAATGGTGCAAAAATAGTTTCAGGCAAACTGGATGCTATAAAAAAAGCATTAGGTGGGCGCTTTCATAAATTTATTATCGTGACCCATTCTATGGGAGGCTTGCTGACACGTCGCCTAGTTCAAATCCGTAAGGATGTTGCTGGCGTAGTCCATGGGGTGATGCCAGCGGAGGGTGCTGCAGCAGCTTACCGGCGGATTGTTTCAGGTTCAGGAGATGTGGGCGCTGTACCCGCCTATGTGCTTGGAAAAAATACTGAACATGTAACTGCTGTTTTAGCTAATGCGCCTGGCGGTTTAGAGCTTTTACCGAGTAAGGCGTACAACAAAGGAAAACCTTGGTTATTTTTAAATGGATCAGGGCTAATGAATGGTAAGGACTTGCAAACAAATGTTGTGTCCTTACCGCAGACTGATCCCTACAGCGAAATTTACAAAGCAGATGGTGTTTGGTGGGAAATGGTCAAAGAAGAATTGATTGATCCTGCAAAAATGGTAAAAAGAGATAATCCCAAAAAACGTGTGAAAGATGTTTATAAATTAAGAATTAATGATGTACAGGCTTTTCACAACAAAATTACAAATAAATATCATCCCTGTACTTATGCTAATTATGGACATGACCCGAAATTTTCCAGCTTTGGAACTTTAACTTGGACATTAGATCAAGCTGTGAGAGGCCTAACTGCTGATCAAATGAAAAGGCTGCCAAGAGCAAGTGCGAAAGATGTTGAAGCATATAATCAAAATATTGCAAAAGATGCGATGTATATGGGGCAAGGCGCTTATCACTATATCAAAGAAAATATGAAAGAAAATAATGGATTAAGATATATAACATTAACAAGTGGTAAGTTTGGAACATTTAAAATTTCTGAAAAAAATGCAGACGGTGATGGAACAGTGCCATGGCAATCGGGTTCTGCGCCATTAAAGCAAACTGGTGTAAAACAAGTATTTAAAATGAAAGGATTTGATCACCAAGGCTCTTATAATAATATTCATGTGCGCCGATCTGTTCTGTACTCAATTGTAAGAATAATCAAAGAAAATAATATTCAACCTAAGTTTAGATAAACGGAACAATGAAGAATAAGTTTTTTTCTTTGAGTTGTTCTTTCAAGGTGGAAAATCTTTTGGTTTTGTGGCGAGTATTGTAATAACGTCATAAAGTTTATTTATTGTGATATTAACGTATCTTCACTCAATTTGATCAATTCGGATGAAAATATCTAATGAGGGGATGCTATGGATGTCGGCGCAGTTTTGATTCAGTTAAAGCCTGATTCTTTAAGCAATATTGAGGCGTGGAAAGATGAGCTGAATGCGCGCAAGGCGGAGGCGCTTGAAACGCTGCAGGCGGAAGGCGTGCATGTGGAGTCATGGTTTCATTTACAGCTGGAAGGGAAGGATTATTTAATCGCCTATATGCGGGCGGATGATATTGCGCGGGCGCAGCAGATTGGCCGAACAAGCCCATTCCCGATTGATCAGGTGCATAAGCAGTTTAAGCAGAATTGGCTGAAAGTGATGCCTGCAAAATTGCTGCTGGATCTGGATAATTGCTGATTTTTATTGATTAAGCTGCAGCTCTCTTCGGTTTTAGTGTCTGCACTGCCGCACTCGCGGATACGCAGTTTATTTTCCTTAACGATGAGGTAGCAATGGCATTGCTGCTTTTCGCAATAGCAAATTTCAGCCGGGTTTGCCTATACTAGGCGCAGGCTTTATTTTCAGAGTTTATTGTGAAACAGCGTATTTTACTCATTACTGGCTGGGGCGGCGGCGCACAGCTGCTGACTCCGCTACAGCAGGCTTTGCAGCAGCAGGGCCATGCCGTTGAGCTGTGGAATATCTTCAATGCTCTGGATCAGCAAACGCTGCAGCGGAAAGCTGAACAGGCGCGGGAGTTTGATGTGATTGCCGGCTGGTCTTTGGGCGGTCAGCTGGCGGCATTGCTGGCTGATCAAATTGCGAAGCAGCATGCTGAACACAAGATTTTGATTACATTGGCATCCAATCCCTGCTTTGCCGCCAATGCTGAATGGCAGGCTGCTATGGATCAGCCGGCATTCCAAAGCTTTAAGCAGTCCTTCGAGCAGGATGCAGTTTCGACTTTAAAGAAATTCGGCTATATGGTTTGCCAAGGCACGTCAAGCACAAAACAGGATTTCCTGACGCTGCAAAGTTTGATTCAGGCGCAGAATTTAGAACTGTTAAGGCAAGGACTAAACTGCCTTGAGCAGCTTAATACTGCGGATATCTTAAAGAATTATTCCGGCAGGCAGTATCATATTTTTTCCAAGCAGGATTCCTTAGTTAGCTGCAAAGTCGAGTCTAAACTTCAGGATTTCGGCGCCAAGTTTATGGAAACAGAACTGCTCAGCGGTTCGCACGGCTTTCCCTTGTTTGATTCTGAATTGACAAGTTGCAAAATCTGCCAATATTTAAAGAAAATAGAACAAAGAAGCGCATAACTGGCTTATCTCGCAATTTATTTTTGGATCATGCGGGTTTAAGATCATGCAAAATGGATTTTAAGCCTTGGGCATGGAGCGATGGATGACCGAATTAACCGATCTGCAGTTTGATCAGCAGCACCTTTGGCATCCCTATACGTCCATGACCCAGCCGCTGCCGGCATTTAAGGTGAAGAAGGCCTATGGCGTGACCATTGAGCTGGAAGATGGCCGGCAGCTGATTGACGGCATGTCTTCCTGGTGGTGCGCGATTCACGGCTACAACCATCCTGAACTGAATCAGGCTGTGGCGGAGCAGCTGCAGCAGATGTCGCACATCATGTTTGGCGGCCTGACGCATGATCCTGCAATTCAGCTCGGCCGGCTGCTGCTTGAAATCACCCCGCCCAGCCTGAGCAAAATTTTCTATGCAGACTCCGGCTCGGTGGCGGTTGAAGTGGCGCTGAAAATGGCGGTGCAGTACTGGGCTGCGCAAGGCCAAACGGCAAAAACCAATTTTGTCACCCCGCGCTCGGGCTATCATGGCGATACCTGGAATGCCATGTCGGTCTGCGACCCGGTGACCGGCATGCATCAGATTTTCGGCTCAAGCCTGCCGAACCGCATTTTCGTCCCTGCGCCGCAGATTGGCTTTTATGATGAGTGGGATCAGCAGGACATGGCTGAGCTGGAACAGGTTCTAATAGCGCATCACGGCAGCATTGCCGGCCTGATTCTGGAGCCGGTTGTGCAGGGCGCCGGCGGCATGCGCTTTTATCATCCTGAATATCTGCGCCAAGCCAAGCTGCTGTGCGAGAAATATAATATCCTGTTGATCTTTGATGAGATTGCTACTGGCTTTGGCCGCACCGGCAAGCTGTTTGCCTGGGAGCATGCAGGTGTTGAGCCGGACATTATGTGCATTGGCAAAGGCCTGACCGGAGGCTATATGACGCTTTCCGCAGCCTTAACCAGCGCCCATGTGGCGGAAACCATCAGCCGGAGTGAGGCCGGCGTGTTCATGCACGGGCCGACCTTTATGGCCAACCCTCTGGCCTGTGCGGTGGCGCTGAAAAGCACGCAGCTGCTGCTGGCGCAGGACTGGCAGGCCAATATTCAGCGTATTGAACAGCAGCTGCGCCATAGGCTGCAGCCCTTGGCGGTGCTGGAATATGTGCAGGATGTCCGGATATTGGGCGCGATAGGCGTGGTGGAACTGAAATTCAATGTAGACATGCAGGCCCTGCAGCAGCAGTTTGTGGAGCGCGGCATTTGGGTGCGCCCCTTTGGCAAGCTGGTATATGTGATGCCGCCGTATGTTATTTCGGACGCAGAGCTGAATACGCTGCTGCAGCAGCTGGCTGCCGTGGTTGCGGGCATGCAGGAGCATGCGGAATGAGCTTGATGGATCATTATGCGCAGCAGCTGGACAGCCTGAAGCAGCAGGGAAATTTGCGCCAATTCACCGCAAACCGGCAGCAGGGCCGCTGCATTCAGATTGGCGGCCGGCAGATGCTGAATCTGGCCTCCAACGATTATTTAGGGCTGGCTTCGGATATTCAGCTGCGGGAGCAGTTTTTTGATGAAACCCCGAATGCGCAGCGCTGGATGAGCTCATCTTCATCGCGCCTGCTGACGGGGAATTTTCCAGAATATGAACAGCTGGAAGTCAGTTTAAGCCGGGCCTTTCATGGCCGCGCGGCGCTGCTGTTTAACAGTGGCTATCACATGAATATTGGCATACTGCCTGCGCTCAGCGACAGCAAAACCCTGATTTTGGCGGATAAGCTGGTGCATGCCAGCATGATTGACGGCATTCGCCTGTCGGCAGCCAAGTATGTGCGCTACCGCCATAATGATTTGCCCCATCTGGCGCAGCTGTTGCAGAAATACCATGAGGATGAAGCGTTTGAGCGCATCATTGTGGTGACGGAATCCATTTTCAGCATGGATGGCGATGAAACTGATCTGACTGAACTGGTCCGCATCAAAAAGCAGTTTTCCAAAGTGATGCTGTATGTGGATGAGGCGCATGCGGTGGGTGTGCGCGGCGCGCAGGGCTTGGGTTGCGCGGAGCAGTACGGCGTGATTGATGAGGTTGACCTGATTGTCGGCGCTTTCGGCAAAGCCATGGCATCCATCGGCGGCTATCTGATTTGCCATCCGGTGATCCGCGCCTATTTGATCAACAGCATGCGCCCCTTGATTTTCAGCACGGCCCTGCCTCCGATCTGCATGGCGTGGACTGATTTTATTTTGCAAAAAGTGCTGGCCCTGAATCCGCAGCGCCAGCATCTGCAGCGCATCAGCCAGTCGCTGCGCCAGGCGGTGGCCGCCAAAGGCTTTGACTGCCCCTCCAGCTCGCATATTGTGCCGGTAATCATCGGCGAATCGCAGAAAACCGTCGAAAAAGCCCAGGCGCTGCAGGCTGCCGGCTTTTACATCATGCCTGTGCGCCCGCCGACTGTGCCGCAGGGCAGCTCGCGCCTGCGCATTTCTTTAATCGCTTCCATTGAGCAGGCTGAGCTGGATCAGCTGGCCGCTTTGCTTTGAGTTTTGATGATGCCTATTGATAAAGCTCAGGTAGCGCAGCGTTTTGCCAAGGCGCACCAAAGCTATGACCTGCATGCCGTGGTGCAGAAGCGCATTTGCCGGCATTTGATGAATCTCATGCTGCAGATCCTGCCTGAACGCAACTTCAAGCGGGTGCTGGAAATCGGCTGCGGTTCCGGCAATCTCAGCCATCAGCTGCTGCAGCGCCTGCGCATTGAACGCTTGATTTTAAATGACCTGTATCCTGAAATTCAGCAGCATTTCAAGGCTGCGGAAAACCTTGAATGGCTGATCGGCGATATTGAGCAGCTGCCTTTTCCGCAGGCGCTGGATTTGGCGGTTTCCAGTTCGGCGCTGCAGTGGATGGCCGATCTGCAGTCGGTTTTCCGGCAGGCGCATCAGGCGCTGCAGCCCGGCGGCTATTTCTGCTTTTCAACTTTCGGCCAGCAGAATCTGCAGGAAATTAAAGCTTTAACCGGACAAGGCCTGGAATATTTAACGCCCGCTGAAATTCAGCATCTGCTGCAGCAGCAGGGCTTTGAAGTGTTGCATCTGTCTGAAAGCCTGGATGCGCTGCATTTTAATCATCCGCGCGAAGTGCTGCAGCATCTGAAAGCGACCGGCGTAACGGCGGTATCCGCCGGGCAGCGCTGGACGAAGCAGTCCTTGGCGCAGTTTTATCAAGGCTATGCGCAATATTCACAGCGCAATGATGCAGGCCAGCCTGAATATCATTTGAGCTATCATCCCATTTACTGCATTGCGCGGAGAACTTCATGACGGCACCGGTTTATTTTATCAGCGGCATTGATACCGGCATTGGCAAGACCTATGCCACGGGCTATTTGGCCAAGCTGTGGAATCAGCAGGGCATCCGCACCATTACCCAGAAGCTGATTCAAACCGGCAACAGCGGAATTTCAGAAGATATTGAGCAGCACCGCCAGATCATGCAGATGGGCTGGTTTCCTGAAGATGACAGCCGGCTGACCATGCCTGAAATTTTCAGCTATCCGGCATCGCCGCATTTAGCCGCGAAAATCGACGGCCGCGCCGTGGATTTCGCCAAAATTGCCCAAGCCACGCAGCAGCTGGCTGAACGCTATGACGCGGTGCTGCTGGAAGGCGCCGGCGGCCTGATGGTGCCGCTGACGGACAGCCTGCTGAGCATTGACTATGCGGCGGAAAAAAACTTTCCCGTGATTCTGGTCAGTTCCGGCCGGCTGGGCAGCATCAACCACACCATTCTCAGTCTAGAAGCGCTGAAAAGCCGCGGCCTGCGGCTGCATGCTTTGGCCTATAATTTGAGTGCAGAATCGCAGGATGCGCTGATTTCAAAAGATACTGCAGAATACTTAAAGGCTTATTTGGTCAAGCATTTTCCGGATGCGCTGTGGATGGATATTCCAGTGATTGAATGATCTGTTTAAAGGGCTTGGCCCGGCGGAAGCGCTTAAACAGCGGGCGCTGCTGCGCATCAAATCAAGTTCAGGGGCTAAAAAAGCAAAAGCCAGTCAATTTCTTAACTGACTGGCTTTGTCTTGGCTAAGCGGTTTTAGCGCTTTCAGCAATTAAAACTTCTTAAAGCTTTTATTGGTGCCGAAAGGCTTGCGCGGCGCATTTTCGTCGCGGCGCTCGCGGTTGCCGAAATTGTCATCACGGCGTTCACGCTGGCCGTAAGTGCCCTGATTGCCGTCCTGGCGGCGTTCACGCTGGCCATAAGTGCCTTGATTGCCGTCCTGGCGGCGTTCGCGCTGGCCGTAAGTGCCTTGATTGCCGTCTTGCTGGCGCTGCGCATAGCCGTTTGGATTTTCACGGCGCTCACGTTCGCGGCCGAAAGCCGGTTTTTGCGGGCTGCTTTCATCTTCAGTGTCGCGGCGCTGCTGGCGCAGGAAACCGCCGCGGCGCGCTGCCATCGGTTTTTCCTGCATGCGCTCATTGCGGCGTTTCGCCATGCCGAATAAGCCGGTGCCTTGGCGCGGCTTCAGCTCAACCGATTTGGTTAAGTTGTCGATATCGTTTTTATCCAGCTCCATCCAGCGCCCTGTGCGCAGCTCGCGCGGCAGAATGACTGTGCCGTAGCGGGTGCGCAGCAGGCGGCTGACTTTCAGGCCCTGCGATTCAAAGATGCGGCGCACTTCGCGGTTGCGGCCTTCTTTGACCACAACTTGGAACCAGCGGTTAATGCCGTCGCCGCCAATTTCAGTGAATGATTCAAATTTTGCCGGGCCGTCATCCAGCATGACGCCTTTCAGCATGTTGTTTTTCAGCTGAGGCGTCACTTCGCCCATGACGCGCACCGCATATTCGCGCTCAATTTCATTCGACGGATGCATCAAGCGGTTGGCCAGTTCGCCGTCGTTTGTGAACAGCAGCAAGCCAGTCGAGTTGATGTCCAGACGGCCCACCATCACCCAGCGGTCGCCCTGAATCTGCGGCAGCTGCTCGAATACGGTAGGGCGGTTTTCAGGGTCATTGCGCGAGCAGATTTCGCCTTCAGGCTTGTAGTAAATCAGCACGCGGCGGCGGATTTCATCTTCAATCTGGAACTGCACTTTGCGGCCGTCGATGCGAAGCTCATCGCCCGGCTCAATGCGTTCACCCACTTGGGCAACTTGCCCATTCACGCTTACGCGCCCGGCGGCAATGACTTCTTCCATATAGCGGCGAGAACCCAAACCAACACGCGCAAGCACCTTTTGCAATTTTTCACTCATGACAGCATAACCTTAGAAATTATCATCAACAGTTCACCTATTTATGACTTCGGCGCGTTTGCGTCGAGGGCCATAAAAGCTTCCTTGGCATCCTGCAGGGGAGGCAATTGACCTAAAGAATGAAGGCCAAAAGCATTTAAAAATTGTGGCGTTGTAACTAACAACGCAGGTCTTCCCGGGAGTTCCCTGAAGCCGGATTCTTTAATCCAGCTGCAGTCAAACAGCGTGCGCAGTATCTGGCTGTTATTGGTTACTCCGCGGATTTGCTCAATATCTGCCCGGGTCACTGGCTGGTGGTAGGCAATCACAGCGAGCGTTTCGAGCAAAGATGGCGATAAGCGAGTTGGTCGCTCAGGCCATGTCTGTGCAATAATATTACGGTATTTTGCGCGAACTTGAAATCTGAAGCCTTGCGCGGTTTCCACCAGTTCAATGGATCTGCCATGCTGCAGCAAGGACAGCTGCTGCAGCAATTGGCGCATTTCCGGCTTGCTGTAGCGGTCCTGAAAGGCTTCTTTCAGCCGGGCAAGCGACACGGCTGCTTCACTGGCGAAAATAACCGCCTCCAGCTGCATCAGCACTTCATGCACATCTTCCTGAAAATTGGCCGGCTGCGCCAATGGGCTATTCATGCGCGCGCTCCCTGAACCGCAAGCGGCGCTTCCACGCCTGTGGCAACAATAGTCACTTTCTGCTGGCGCGTCAGCTCTAAAATGGCCATGAATGTGACCACCAGGCCCATGCGGCCTTGGCTGGGCTTCAGCAGGGCTTCAAATTCCAGCACAGCGCCGCTTTCCAGCCGGCTTTCAATGTAGGCAATGCGCTCTTCCAGCAATACCGGTTCCTGCAGAATCTGATGAACGGCAGGTTCAGGCCGGCTGAATACGCATAAAATTGCGTCACGCAGCGCATCTGCGCTGTAGCCGTCATTGTTTTGAATCACATGGCCTAAGCTGATATTGGCTGCAAAAGTGTCGCGCTCCAGAATGTTCATCTGGCCTAGGCGCTCGGCAGCTTGCTTAATGCGCAGGTAGTTTTCCAGGCGCTCAATCAGGTCTTGCTTTGGGTCGGCTTCGGCCGCGCTGATATTCTTGGGTTTCGGCAGCAGCAGGCGCGATTTTAAATCGGCTAAAAGGGCAGCCATGACCATGTAGTCTGCGGTCAATTCAATATTCAGCGATTTCATCGCCTGCATATAAGAAAGATACTGCGCGGCGATCGGGGCAATATCCAGCTGCAGCAGGTCAAAGCCGTTTTTTTGAATCAGGTAAATCAGAAAGTCGAGCGGGCCTTCGAAATGCTCTAAAAGAATTTCAAATGCAGCGGGAGGAATGTAAAGATCCTCAGGAAGCGCATCTTGCCACTCATCCAAAACGCGGATGTGTGCAGAGTGTTCCATTGGCTCATGGACAGTTTGATTCATTGCAATTATAGGCCACGCGAATTTTCAAAGGCATGAAGAAGCTATTTCAAATCAAATTAGAAACGCTGCCGTGAGCGGATGATGAGAAAGAGCAAAGATAATATGAGCGCTAGTCTAATGGAAAAACGCACTGAAATAAATCACAGAGCGCTTAAAATGCCAAAAAAACCTCAAAAAAAATAGGGGATAATGGCAGTTTTTAATATTGAATGGCAAAGTTGCTGTTTTATCAGTAGTTTGTCAGTACGGCATTTATGCAAGCCGCATGCTGAAAAAAACATTGGGCAGAATGATGAAAAACTATCAAAAAACGCAAGAGAATGAATATGGGCAGCTGACCGGAAAGCCTGTTAAAGGCAGCCTGCCGGCATCCATTTCCATAGAGGAACTGAAAGGCCAGTCTGTCAGCCTGCTGCCATTTTCTGCCGGCACCTTGAGCGAAGCGCGGCTGCAACAGCTCTGGCACTGCGCGGATGGGGAACCTGACGGCCGGTGCTGGACTTATCTGCCGTATTCAGCTTTTCAAAACCGGCAGGAACTGCAGGCGAAACTGCAGCAGCAGTTCGGTTTTGCAGATGCCATGCATTACTGCATTGAAAGCCGGCAGCAGGCGGCCGGGTGGCTGGCTTTGCTGAATATCCGCCCTGCGCAGGGCGTCATTGAGATAGGCAATCTTTACTTTTCGCATGTGTTGAGGCAATCGGCTGCTGCAACAGAGGCGGTGTTTTTAATGCTGCAGGCGTGCTTTCGGCAAGGTTTCCGGCGGGTGGAATGGAAGTGCGATGATTTAAATCTGCCGTCTAAGCGGGCTGCGGCGCGCTTTGGCTTTCAGTACGAAGGAACATTCCGCCAAGACCGCATCACTAAAGGCTGCAGCCGCAACACGGCATGGTTTTCCATTCTGGATGAAGAATGGCCGCCTTTGGAGCAGGCTTATCAGGCTTGGCTGCATCCGGAGAATTTTGATGCGGCTGGGCAGCAGAAAATCCGCCTGCAGGATTTTATTCGGCTGTATCAGAAAAATAAATGAGCTTGCTTTAAGCCGATCTGAAAATTGCATTATGAAGATCGGCGCCGATTTAATGTTTATCTTGGCTTATGGCTGGTTTTGATTCGGTTTAAGCAAAAGTTGAGATTAAAAAATTGCTGGCGCTTTTGAAATTTGAACCCAAAAAATCAAACCCTCTAAAGGGCATTTAACTGAGAAAAAACTGAAAAAATGTTGTTTACTGTTTGTGAAATAAATTAAAATTACTACATAACCAATTGAAATTAAAGTTTAATAATAAGGAAATGCAAATCAAATGCCGCTTATTTTAGTGCTGATTGGAATGATATGTTTCGGCGTGTTTTTAGGCTATCCCAAATATCAAATTATGAAATTAGAAGACAAGATGCGAAGCACGCTTAAATCAGGAGGATTTGCGCAGTTTGAGGCACAATACCGCCCATTTATGAATGCTGCAAAAATTGATTTTTCTGTGCTGGATCAATATCCCAATATCCGCTTTTATATGCGCAATACAGCATATGCGGGGAAGGACTTACCTGAAGGGTTAAGGCGCATGGCGCAAACCATGAGCTGTGATTCCATTGAGTCATTCCGCGCTATGGAATACAAGGAATGGACTGCTCTATTGAATGTATTGGAAGAGGATCAAATTACTTTTCATGTTTCTTTAAAAAATAAATTTGGTACAGAGTTGGCAGCGCATCAGCAAAAGCTTTCCGCATGTTCTAATTTTTTGGCTTTAAGAAATTTGAAAGAAGAAGATGGCCAGAGCTCGCAAGAAGCTGCTCTAGTGCCAGCTCAAGCGCCTGTGATTCCTTCGGCTGTTGAAGCTGCGCCTGCTGCTGCGTATTCAGGCAGTGATGAGGCTGCGGCGGTATATTCGGGCAGTGATGAAGCTGCTGCGCATTAATGACTCAATAAATGCGCGATGAGATGAGGTGTTCAGAAAAAGCCTTGCTGATATGCAATTCAGCAAGGTGGATTTTACAGGATGTATTTAAGCCGCGGCATGGAGGGCTGCGGGTTATTCAAACGCGCTGATATCGCCCGCGCCGCGCCGGATAATTTCCGGATGGTCTTTGGATAAATCGACAATGCTGGTGGTGGATAAAGTGCCCAGCCCGCCGTCAATCAATACGTCAATGCGCTTGCCGATCTGCAGCTCAATTTCATAAGGATCATCCAGTGGGTCCTGCTGATTGGGCAGAATCAGGGTGCTGGTCAGCAGCGGTTCCCCCAGCTCTTTCAGCAGCATTTGGCAAATCCGGTTGCTGGGAATGCGCAGGCCGATGGTTTTCTTTTTAGGATGCATCAGGCGGCGCGGAACTTCGCTGGTGGCCGGCAAAATAAAGGTGGTAATGGCCGGGGTATTGTTTTTCAGCAGGCGGTACATGGCATTGTCAACCTTGGCATAGGTGGCGATGTCGGATAAGTCGGCGCAGATAATGGCATACTGGTGCTTGGCGTCCAGCCCGCGGATTTGCGCTATGCGCTCCATGGCGCTTTTATTGCCAATCTGGCAGCCGATGGCGTAGGCCGCGTCTGTCGGATAAACCACAACGTCGCCGGCGCGGATGCGTTCGGCGGCCTGCGTAATTAACCGCGCTTGAGGGTTTTCGGGGTGTACGCGTAAATGCAGCATAGCGTGTCCTCCAGTTTTTGGCTTCTATCTATAGGCTAAGCTTATTATGGATGCGCAGGGCGCCGGCATGCAATGCATTGCGCGCAGAATATTGTGCAGTTTAATCAAGCATTTCACGCTGGAATTCATGCGCCTGTAATGTTTTGCCATTCCGGGTGCAGGCGCAAATGCAGTCTATAAAGCGCCGCGCGTCGCGCGGGAGCTGCGCTTCGCCGCTGAAATAGCGCTGCAGCTGCGCATGGACATTGTCCTTAAATGCGGCGCCGTCACCGCCTTCGCCGGTCAGGTTGTCCAAAGACACGCGGAATTTGCGGCCAAAGGCCTGGGCAAACAGCCATTCCACCGCCTGCGGCTTAATTTCAACCTGTTCAAACAGCGCCTGCTGTTCCGCCGTGCGGCCATCCGGCGCATACCAGTAGCCCAGGTCGGGCAACAGGCGGCGCTTTTCGCCGGCAATGGTCCAGTGGCTGATTTCATGCAGCGCGCTGTTGAAGAAGCCGTGCGCAAATTGAATGCGGGCAGGGGCGCTTTCATCCGCCGGAAAATATTCCGGTTCAGAACCGCCTTTGACTAAAGTGACATTTAGGTGGGAAAACCAGTGATTAAAGTGTAAGATGAGCCAATCGGCCTGTTCCGGTTCTGCCGATAATTTAGCCCATTGCGAGAGTTGCACTGGCTTGGCTGAAATGTCAGAATCGGCGGCTGGAAGTGTGCTAACTAGTGATGAAACACTCACTTCTGTTTGCGGCTGCAACAGATGCATAGCTGTGTTACCCAAATGGTCTGTCTAAATAAGTGCAAAATTGTATCTTAATCTTTGACAGAGTACTGATGAATTTGTAGAATTGCCGC
>NZ_JAVXCI010000025.1:0-30738 GCF_036659555.1 Acinetobacter sp. | reverse complement strand
TGAAAGTTCCTTCTCTTGCGCCATATATGGCTCAGGGAGAAGGTTAGGATGAGGGAATTTTTTTAATAAAATCCTCACCCTGAGCAGCATACTGCGCAAGGCTCCTTAAAAAGGAGAGGGAATTCCCATTGTGAATTAAATATTGTTAAAAAAATGACTTATGAAAGAAGCCTATTATTGTTTGTAATTGAAATGCTAACGATATTTAAAAATCATCCTATTGCAGTACAGGTAACAAATGCGGGCCAGCATGGGCCGAATAGGCAGCTTTAAGCGCGCTGTTATATTTTTATCTCATGCTTTTGCAGCTATACATTTTCCCGCAGCAGCAGCAGACTGCGGATAGCGCTGCTGATCTGCAGCATCGCAAATGCATGGTTTTAAAATGATGACAGGTGGTTCCTTATGTTTATGACCGAGCAGCTGAATTTAATTTCACAATTAATAATAGGCAAGCCGATGTCAGAAAAACCATTGGGCTTGCTTGAGCACAAGTATGTGAACTTAGAGGCAACGCTGCTGCGCGCCAAGATTCTGCGCAATTTCGCCCAAAAAAGCGGCCTGTATATTGCGCAGTCGGAGATAGAAGAGCAGCAGCCGAATTTAGGCTTTTTATTTTCGCCTTTTATACTGGCCAATCTGAATAAGCCTGTGATTTACAGCACGCCTATGGCGCAGCCCGTGCTGAATATTTTGAATAAATATTATGCCGCCGACAAAGCGCCTAATTTCAAGATCAATGAAACGCTGGACTCTTTCAGTATTTATATTGACTTGGAAAGCAGCCATTTAGCCGCTGAAGATTTTATTTATCTGTCCGTTTTCAGGGCGCTTTGCCGCCCGGATATTCTGCAGATTTTTATCATTACAGATTTAACGGTCTGCAGTGCAATCAGGCAAAAGCTGGAAAATTTTTTCAATGTGAAGATCAGCCTTATTTCCAGGCTGAAAAATGAAGCCATTCTTGAAAGTTCAGCGCTGAATATCCGGAAACTGCTGTTTAAAAATAAAGATGACTATTATGTCCGGCTGTGTTCTGAATTTTCTAATTTAAATGCTGAAATCATCAGCATCAGTGAAGGCTTCACGATGGAGCAGTCTAAAAACCTGATTGAAGACATGTTTTATTCTGAACATATTTATGAAAAGCTGTCCGTCTACGGCGAGTTTTTTCAAACCCGGCTTAAAAATACGCAGCATGCCGATGCCGGCTGATTTCACGCGGTTCCGCGCAGCAGCGCTTCAGACCGCCATCATTCTGGCCATTTGGGCGGCTGCATCCCTGCTTCAGCAAATCCTGCATCTGCCTGTCGCTTCGGGAATTCTAGGCTTCTTTATACTGCTGCTGCTGCTGGAAGTGCAATGGCTGCAGCTGGAAGAAGTCGGAACAGGCGCGGATCTGCTCTTGGGCGAACTGCTGGTGTTTTTCATTCCTCCGGTTGTCGGCGTCATTCAGTATCAGGAACTGCTGATGGCCAGCGGCTGGAAAATTATCGCCGTGATTGCTGTAAGCACATTCATGGTGATGGCCGCCTCCGTCTTTACGGTCAGAATGTTCCTGCAGCAGGACGGAGCTGAATGATGGAATTCTGGGGTTTATTTTACTTTGTCTGGACGGTGCTCTGTTATTTCTTTGCGAAGAAACTTTTTATCCGCACCGGAAAACTTTACTGCTCGCCGATTATTACTGTACCGCTGCTCAGCATAGGCCTGATCCTGCTTCTGCAGCACAGCTTTCAGGATTATTACCGCTATACCCAATATCTGGTTGCCATGCTAGGGCCGATTACTGTGGCTTTCGCCATTCCGGTTTACCGCTATAGGGCGATGATCCGCAAGCATTTCAAGGTATTAATCATCAGTTCCAGCGCTTCCATGCTGGTTGGCGTTTTAAGCAGCTGGCTGCTGGCAAGCCTGCTGAATTTAGATGAAATTGTCAAAAACAGCCTATTGGCCCGCTCAATTTCCATTCCTTTTGCGCTGGTGCTTACGGAAAAAATCGGCGGCTCCATCAGCCTGATTCCGCTGTTTACCGTTATTACCGGATTGGTCGGCATGCTGTTCGGCGATTTGCTGCTGCTGTGGATGAGGTATAAGCACCGGATTGCGCATGGCGCAGCTTTTGGCAATGCCGCGCATGCTATGGGAATTGCCCGGGCGCGCCAGCGCCATCCGGAAGAGGGCGTGATTGCCAGCCTGTCGATGATTATTTCTGGAATTATTATGGTGCTGTTTGCGCCGGCGGTGATTGCCCTGATCCGCCATATATAGCATGCGGGAGTTAGGGCGGCGGGGAGAAGCGCCGGCTTCATTTAATAATGATAAATAGCTCCGAAGATGCCGCTGCAATGTCGTTGCCCTGAACCCGATGAGTTCAAGGTGGACACGACGCATACTTGCTGGGTTTCCTGCCCGAAGGCAGGCATACACTCTAAATATGCAGAACGCAATCCGTAAGTTTAAGTATCGGCAGGGGAAATAGACGCCGCTGGCGAACACCTCAGAGTAAGTTCAGTATAACCAATAAAGCGCAATTGGCAAATCGCCTGCTGTTCAGGAACAGCAAACTTTCACTTGATTGATGGAACTTTATGCAAAAAATCCCGCTTATTCTGCCAGAGCTTCCGCTTCTTCTAAAATCGCCTGCAGCAGGCGCTCGCAATGCTCATATTCCTGCAGGTTCTTATTCATGCTCAGCACTTCCTGCATCAGCTCCAGCGCCACCATAATAATCAGCTTGCTCGGCTCCATGCGCGGCGCTTTGCGCCGGAACTCATCATATTTTTCATTTAAAAGCTGCGCCGCCCGCTCCAGCTCAGCCTGCTTGCCTGCTTGGGTTGCTAAGCGGAAGCTGTGGCCTAATACCCGCAAATCTACAGCAATCTGTTCGCTCATGCTCAAGCTTCCTCATTCGCTTCTGTTGGGTGGTCTAACTGCTGGATTTCCTGCGCGTGATGATCCTGCGCTGTGCCTAAAATGGCTAAACGCTGAATAATCGCCTCAACTTTGGCTTTGGCATGCTCATTTTTCTGCAGCAGGCGTTCGCGCTCCTGCTGCAGCGCTTGAATTTCCTGCTGCGCATGGCGCTGTTCATTCTGTATTTTTTCTTTGACTGCGCGCAGCTCATTGCGCTCCGCCAGAATTTCCTGAAAACGGTTCTTCAAGTCGGTGCAGCTTTTTTCCAGCCGGCTGTAGCGGTCAGCCAGCGAAGTGGCGTCATGATTCAAATGCTGAAACTGCGCGCGCGACTCAGTCAGCTGCTCTGTCAGCGTCTCAATTTCTTCTTGTTTTTTGGTGATGATGCCGTTTTTATGCACAATTTGGGCGTGATGCTGTTCATTTGCAGAATCCTGATCTTCTGCAAGCGAAGCATTTTTACTTTCATAATGCGCAAGTTTCGTTTTTAAAACGCTGAGATGCGCTTGCAGACGCTGTAGTTCTTCTAACATATCGTGGTCGCACAGTATGGCAAACAAAGGTAATATATAAGAAGTATAGAGATTGGATAAACGAATGCAAGACGATATTTCAGGTTGGACCGAATGGCACCGCAATTTTAATGAGATCGAAGAGATTTCCAGCCCAAGCGAGCTGCATGGCCTGCTGACCGGCATAGTTTGCGTGACGCAGGTGCCGACCCGCGAAGAATGGCAGCAGATTTTAGCCACGCTTGAAGTGACCGAAATCAGTGAAGAAGCCATTGCCATTTTAGCTGATGAAACCGAAGACATTGCGCATGCCCTGTCTGAAGATGAACTGGACTATTTGCCCCTGCTTCCGGACGATGAGCACAGTTTGGCTGAGCGTGTGCAGGCGCTGGCAGACTGGTGCACTGGCGTTGTTCTGGGCTTTGGCCTGGCTTCCGGGCACCTGCGCGCCGAAGAGCAGGAGCTGATTGAGCATCTGCAGGATGTGGCATCGGTTGAGTTTGAAGAAGCTGACGATGATGATGAAGGCGAAGAAAGCTATCAGGAACTGTATGAATTTGTGCGCCTGATTCCAATCAGCCTGTCGATGGGGCGCAAGAAAATTGAAGTTGCCGAAAGCCCGCTTTTGCAGCTGTTTTCTGCAAAAAAAACCGGCGAAGCGAATAATGTTGTAGAAATGTTTACGCCACACCGTCCAAGCTGATTTTGGGCGCAGCCATTCCACTTTTAATATGCATTCAAGAGCGATAAGAAGTATTCAGATGAAGAAATTAACCCAAGCTGACTTTCAGGAACGCCGCGCTGTTTTAGCCGGAGAAATGGGGCTGCGCAGCATTGCCGTTATCGCCACCAGCCCGGTGGCCATGCGCAACCGCGACGCAGACTACAAATTCCGGGCGGACAGCAGTTTCTTTTATCTGACCGGCTTTGCAGAGCCTGAGGCGGTTGCGGTGATTGAAACCTTTGACACGGCAGAAGAGGGCTACAGCTACAGCCTGTTCTGCCGCGAGCGCAACCGTGAAATGGAAATCTGGAATGGCTACCGCGCCGGCATTGACGGCGCAATTGATGATTATGATGCAGATGAGGCCTATGCCATTGACCTGCTGGATGAAGAAATTCTTGCCAAGCTGCAGAACAAAGACAAACTGTTCTACCGCATTGGCCAGCAGGCGGATTTTGACGCACGCGCGGCGAAATGGATTGCTGCAGCCAATGGCGAATCGCGCCGCGGCATGTCTGCGCCTGCACAGGTGATTCAGCTGGACCGCATTGTGGATGAAATGCGCCTGCATAAATCTGAACAGGAGCTGGAACTGATGCAGCTTGCATCGGACATTTCCGCAGAAGCGCATACCCGCGCCATGCAAATGGTCAAGCCGGGCATGATGGAATACGCGCTGGAAGCTGAGCTGAACTACATCTTCGGCAAGAATGGCTGTGTGCCGTCTTATAACAGCATTGTCGGTGGCGGTGAAAACGCCTGCATTCTGCATTATGTGGAAAATGACCAGGAGCTGAAAGACGGCGATTTGGTGCTGATTGACGCGGCCTGCGAATATCAGCTGTATGCTTCTGACATTACCCGGACTTTTCCGGTAAACGGCACATTCAGCCCAGAGCAGAAAGCGCTGTATGAAGTGATTCTGCAGGCGCAGCTGGCTGCGATTGATGCTGTGCGTGTCGGAAATTCCTATAAAGAACCGCATAATGCAGCAGTGCGCATTATGGTGCAGGGCCTGCTGGACTTGGGTATTATGCAGGGCGATATTGACGAAATCATCGAGAAAGAAACTTTCCGCCAGTTCTATATGCACGGCACAGGCCACTGGCTGGGCATGGATGTGCATGATGTCGGCTCGTATAAGCAAGGCGGCGGCTGGCGCGCGTATGAAGCGGGCATGGTGGTGACAGTAGAGCCGGGGCTGTATATTGCGCCGGATGATGAAACTGTAGATGCAAAATGGCGCGGCATCGGCATCCGCATTGAAGATGATGTGGCCGTGACCAAAGATGGCCCGCGTGTTTTAACGGCTGCCGTGGTGAAATCTGTAGATGAGATTGAAGCCTTGATGGCGAAAGCGCACGATGCTTAAGCTGAGTTGATGAAAGCCGATCGAAAGATCGGCTTTTTTATATCAAGGATTAATATTAAGTGTGACGGAAAAAGGCCCTAATACGAGTAATGTTGATCAGTTACGCGTCATTTCATTATTACGAATTGATAAATCTCCCCTAACCCCTCTTTAAAAAAAGAGGGGGATACCCTTGAATTCAATACGGTATTGAATTTAGAAACGCTCCCTCCTTTGAAAAAGGTGAGCAGCACTGCTGCGCAAGGGGAGGATTAAAAAGGCTTAACTGGCTGGTATTAGATCGAAAGATCGGCTTTTTTATATCCAGAATTAATATTAAATGTGTCGGGAAAAAGGCCCGAATATGGGCCTTTGGTATAAATAAGCTAGAGCATCACATTATTCATTAAAGCCGCATATCAATCACGATACGGCCATCAATTTTACCGTGTTCCATACGCTCGAAAATATCATTAATATTTTCCAGCGGTTCAACGTGAATATGTGCTTTGACCTTGCCGCGCGCTGCCAAATCCAGCGCTTCTTTTAAATCCAGACGCGTTCCTACAATTGAACCGCGCACTGTAATTCCCTCCAGCACCATATTAAAGATCGACAAGTCAAAAGTGCCCGGCGGCAAGCCATTTAACACCATCGTGCCGCCGCGGCGAACAATCGACACCGCTTGCTCAAATGCCTTAGGAGAGACGGCTGTCACCAGTACGCCATGGCATCCTTCACCTGTCGCCTGCAGCACGGCTTCTTTCACATCCGTTTTCAATGCATTAATTCCGACATCGGCACCGAGGTTTTTTGCCAGTTCAATCTTTGAATCATCTACATCAATTGCCGCCACATTAAACCCCATGGCTTTGGCATACTGAATGGCCACATGGCCCAAACCGCCAATTCCGGAAATGGCGACCCAATCTCCAGTTTTAGCCTCAGTCATCTTCAGCCCTTTGTATACCGTCACACCTGCGCAGAGAATAGGCGCAATTTCAAGCAGATCGACGCCTTCGGGGATCACTCCTACGTAATCGCCATCCGCCAGACAGTATTCCGCAAAACTCCCATTGACTGAATAGCCTGAATTCTGCTGCTTTTTACACAGTGTTTCCCAGCCCGCATAGCAATGATCACAATGGCCGCAGGCCGAATACAGCCAAGGAATACCGACGATATCTCCCACTTTTAAATGTTCAATACCTTCGCCAATTTCAATCACTTCACCGACGCCTTCATGCCCAGGGATAAAAGGTAAAGCGGGTTTCACTGGCCAATCGCCATGCATAGCATGCAGATCAGTATGGCAAACGCCTGTGGCAATAATTTTTACCAAGACTTTGCCAGGACTGATTTTAGGGATTTCAACTTCTTGTATTTGCAGCGGCTGATTAAATGCAGTCACAATTGCTGCTTTCATCGTTGTCATATTTACGCTCTCCATATTAGAAATATTGAGGTTATTTTTTAAACAATCTTGTTTTACTATAAAATACAAAGAAAGGGTTTTGGGTTGCCAATTTGTTGGAAATGCATTTTTCAGGTCAATTTCTTATCCGCGATTCGGACGTTGAGGATTGTGTTAAAGGAACTGAAAGTTTAAAGGACGGTGATTTTCATAACCTTTAGCACATCGCTTTATGGCGGAAGCATGTAAAATATTAATTTCATTATAAAAAATAAAATCTTTAATGTAGTATAAAATTAATTAATTTTTGTTGTGTGAAAATAAAAAATTATGGGTACTCGGATGACAGGAATGGTATTTCCATTCCAAGGCGATATTAAAGAAGTAAAAGCCATTATTTATAAATGGATGCAGCATGAAATTAAAATTATTGATTTGTATACAAATATCCGTATACAGTCGATTGGTGGAAATTTCATTATTGTCGATAATGCAGATATTTTCTATTCTGCTTACAATAATCCTGAGTTATGGCAAGAATTATTAAGCGATTTGCCTTCAAATTGGGTGATTTTTTTTGAATGTGTAGATAATTGTGATGGTTATAGCTATCTGATTTATAAAAATAATATAGAGGTTAGACGGGTTTTGCAGGAAGAAGGTGAAGACGTGTATTTTGAAGGGGAAATACAAGACTTTGAAAAAGAATGGCTTAATTTTTCAATATATTATGAACGTGAATATTCAGAAAACGGTAAGTTGAAGAAAGAAAAAATAACAGACTGTGATTTTTTACCCGAATGTACAGAAGATACGGAAAGCTATTTTAAGCACTACCACATTGCTTCAAAGAATCAGTCAATGTATCACACAGCATTGGCGCGCAGATTGCTGGTTGAATTATTCGAAAGCTATTTAGGTTTTGATATTATTGATGGTGATTATGACATTAAGCAATCATTGAAAATTGATTATAAAAAGATTCCTGTATATGAAAGAATTCTGAAGCGTGCACATAAGGGAGATGCAATTGCTCAAAATGAGCTTGGAAAGATGTATGAAAATGGAGATGAATTAGTTCAGGATTATGCTTTAGCGCAATATTGGTATCAGCAAGCTGCGGATATGGAGGATCAATTTGGACAGCTCAATTTAGGCCTGCTTTATCTTGGCGGCAAAGGTGTACAAAAAAATTATCTGCAAGCATTGTTATGGATAAACAAATCCGTGGCTCAAGGCAATGCTGATGCGCAAACTGTTCTTGGTGAAATGTATGAAAAGGGTGAGGGGGTTGAACAAAGTTTTACGGAAGCTTCAAATTTATACCGCAAAGCAGCAAAGCAAAGAAATGCAGTTGCGCCTTATAGGCTTGGCTTGATGTATGAGTATGGGAATGGTTTCGATATGGATTTAAAAACTGCAAAACGCTGGTATTATCAAGCCGCAGGTAATTTTAATGAAGATGCGCAAAAACGGCTGGATGAGCTTCTATAAGGTTGGGATTTATTTTGAATAATGCAGCATTCCAGTTCAATTCCAAACAACAATTTCCTATTTCATTATAAAAATGCATGCCCTTGATGTAATATAAAATCCATTACAGCTTATACGTATTTCGATTGAATCTCCTGAATTCGAATACCTCATAAAAAGGATGCAAGCATGCAGCAAGAAGTCATCATTGTTGGCGGCGGTATGGTCGGGCTGAGCCTGGCCTTAATGTTGGCAAAGGCGAATATTGGGGTAAAGCTGCTCGAAGCCATAAAATATCCAAACTATGATGATGCAAATCTTGCGCCTTATCATTCCAGCTTTGATGCGCGCAACAGCGCTCTGTCGCGCCGCACCGTGCAGATTTATCAGGAGCTTGGCCTGTGGGAAGCTTTGCAGGAGCATGCCACGCCTATTTATGAAGTGCACATTACCGAACAGGGCAGTTTCGGCAAAGCGCGCTTAAAAGCGGCGCAGGAAAAAGTCGAAAGCTTTGGCCAGGTGATTGAAAATGCCTGGCTGGGCCGCGTGCTGCTGCAGCAGGTCAAGCAGGAAGCCTTAATTGAGCTGATTGACGGCGTGCAGGTTACATCGCTCACTCAAGATGCTGATTTGGCTTATATTGAAGCCATCCGCGGGCAAGAAAAAATTACTCTGCAGTCTAAACTGGTGATTGCCGCTGACGGCCGCGATTCTTTCTGCCGCAAAGCCCTCGGCATTGGCGCTTCTGAACATGATTATGACCAGATGGCGATTGTCACCACCGTGCAGACGTCTAAGCCGCACAATCATGTCGGCTTTGAACGCTTCAGCGCATTGGGGCCTTTGGCGCTGCTGCCGCTGCCGGGCGAATACCGCCGTTCGGTGGTCTGGCCGGTGCAGAAAGGCACAGAAGGCGAATGGCTGGGCGATGAAAATGACCAGCACTTTCTGGATGCCCTGCAGCACACCTTTGGCGACCGCGCCGGCAAGTTTCAGAAAACAGGCAAGCGTTTCAGTTTCCCTTTGTCGCAAGTCTTGGCGGAAAAGCAGGCTGCGGGCCGTGTGGTGCTGATGGGCAATGCGGCCCATACCATTCATCCCGTGGCAGGACAGGGCTTTAACCTGTGCATGCGCGACGCCTATGTGCTGCGCCGCTATTTAATGGAGCAGACCGCCAAAGGCGCAGATCTGGGCGAAGCGGCCATGCTGCAGCGCTATGAACAGTCGCGCCTGACCGACCAGCAGCGCGTGATCAAATTCTGCGATAGCGTGGTGCGCGGCTTCAGCAACCAAAATCCAGTCTTAAAGCTGATCCGCAATACCGGCCTGCTGGCATTTGACACTATTCCGGGTATTAAGCCATTGGTCGCAAACTATGCAATGGGGCTGAAAGCATGAATGCCGTCAACGCAGCAGTTCAGGACAAAGTTCAGGATGCCGTGCTGGATGCGGTGATTATCGGCGGCGGCTTGGTCGGCGGCTTAACGGCTCTGCTTTTAGCGCAGGGCGGGGTGCAGGCGACCGTGTTGGATGCCGCGCCGGTTTTAGATCCGGAAAAGACCTTGGCCGCAGCCAATCCGCGGGTTTTGGCGCTGAGCCAGGCCACCATCCACCTGCTGAAAACCGCCGATGTTTGGGACAGACTGGCGCGCCAAATGCCATACAGCGCCATGCAGGTCTGGAATAAAAACGGCTACGGCGAAATCAATTTCGGCCAAATGTCCGAACAGGCGCCCAGCGCAGAGCAGGCCTTGGGCTCCATGGTTGAGCCGAGCATTTTAAATCTCGCCATCCAGCAGCAGCTGCTGGAACAGCTGCAGGATTACCGCACTCAAGTCAAAGTCAGCCGTGTCGAAGAAGGCGTTGGCGTTTGGCATATTCATCTGGCGGATGGAACCCAGCTGAAAGCCAAACTGGTGATCGGTGCAGACGGCGCCAATTCCTTTGTCCGCGAGCAGGCCTTTATTGACATTGATGTGCTGGACTACAAGCAGGCGGGCATCAGCTGCGCCATCCGCACCGCACAGCCGCATCTGCATGCGGCGCGGCAGATTTTTCTGGAAACCGGCCCTCTGGCATTCCTGCCGATGGCCAGCCTGAATCCAGCGCAGGACGGCTATTGGCAGTCAATTGTCTGGACTTTGCCGGATGACTATGCTGATGAATACGCAGCGCTGCCAGATGATGCATTTAAGGCGCTGCTGACCCGCGAAAGCCATCATATGCTGGGCGAAGTGCTGGAAGCCACGCCGCGCGCGAAGTTCCCGCTGAAAGCGCGGGCGGCGCAGCAGTATGTCAAAGCCGGACTGGCGCTGATTGGCGATGCAGCCCATGTAATTCATCCTTTGGCCGGGCAAGGCGTGAATATCGGCTGTCTGGATGCGGCGGTGCTGTGCGATGCCCTGTTGCATGACAAAGCGCGCGGCGTTTGGGCGCATGAGCAGACGCTAAGGCGCTATGAGCACCGGCGCAAAGGGCAGAATGACGCCATGATGCACAGCATGTCAGCGATTGGCTGGATGGAAAGCTCAGCCTTGTTTCCAGTAGTGTGGGCGCGCAATTTTGGCTTGAAGCAGGTGGAAAATCAAAGCGTGCTGAAAGACGCGTTCATGGCGCAGGCCAATGGCTTGCCGCTGCTGAAAGGCACGCGCTACGGCGCATAACTGCGAATAGCGAGTTTTTTAAGCATCCGTAAATAAAAGATTACGATTTTGATTAAAAAATACACGGTTTTTTGACCATTGGTACTATGCGAAACGCGAAGAGATTGATAAATTTCTCATAAATCCAAAACAGGTTTTACCTAGACAGGTATAAGCGGTCATTCGTGGGGAGAGCAAGATGACGGATATGAATGATTATGACGATGCGGAAGATTCTGCAGTAGATGATGATGAAGCGCAGGCTGCCGAAAAAGGCGCATCAGATGCGTCCGAAAGCGCTGCGGATGGCGATGTGGCAGAAGCCGAAACATTGACCGTGACAGCGAAGAAAAAGCAGCGTGAAGCGCTGGAAGATGAAGTGGCTGCCTTTTTAGCGCGCGGCGGGCGGATTACTGAAGTGCCTCCGGATGAAGCGGCGCACGACTGAAATTAAAAAAACACCGCTTTTAAGCGGTGTTTTTCTTTTGCAGCCGTTGCTTTGTGAGCGCATAAATAGGATAAAAAGCAAAATGGGCCAGCAATAAAAACATGCAGTTAAGAATGAATGCCGCCCAATAAGGCGGCGCGTGCATTGCGCCGGCAAAGGCAATCAGCGTTTGGAAGATTAAAATACAGCTGAGAAATACATAGCTCCAATAGCGGGAGCTGTTCCAAAATGGCGTCCAGCGCAGCATATTCCCGGCAATAAAGAACAGTGAATACACTGAACCGGTTAAAGCAACTGCTTGAGCATCGGGAAAAATCATGTCCTCAAAAATATAATGGCGGTAAGGCCTGAAGCCGTAGCAGATGATATGCAAAAGGCCAAGCAGCCAAAGCAGGTTAAACAGATGAACAGGTTTTAATTTTAGAGTTTTCATCATATTCATAAGCTGGAAGAATAGGCGGGCTTAAACATTATGGCATAGTCAAGCGCTGCCTCATTTTTCCTTTAAAAATTTAAACGCCTTTTGCTGCCCATGCACGGCGTCATTGCCGTGATGGGCAGCGTGCGGCATCCATGCCGCACTTGCATATCCGGAGTTTATTTTACTTGGCTATGCTGGCAGCCATGATCATTAATCCTTATTTTGAGTGAGTTCTAAAGCGCGCTGATAAGCCACTTTCTTTTTTATGCCGGTTAAATCAGCAGCCAGCTGAGAGGCCGCTTTTACCGATAAATCCTGCAGCAGGCGGGTCAGCAGCTGATCCAGCTTTTCCTGCTCCAGATCTTTTTCTTCAGTCGCGCCGCCAATCACTAAAACAATTTCGCCTTTCTGCTGATTGCGGTCTGACTCCACAAACGCCGCCAGTTCACCCAGCGTCATCTTTTTGATGGTTTCAAAGGTCTTGGTAATTTCGCGGGCAAAGCCGACCGGGCGCTCTGCGCCGAAGACTTCGGCCATATCCTTGACGCATTCTAAAATGCGGTGCGGCGCTTCATAGATAATCATGGTTTGGGTTTCATCTTTCAGCTTTTGCAAAGCGTTGATGCGCTGCGACTGCCGCGACGGCAGGAAGCCTTCAAAGCTGAAGCGGTCGCTGGGCAGGCCCACCGCGCTGAGGGCGGCAATGGCGGCGCAGGCGCCTGGAACAGGGATCACCTGAATATTGTTTTCCTGAGCGGCGCGGACCAGCTTAAAGCCCGGATCGCTGATCAGCGGCGTGCCGGCATCGCTGATCAGCGCCATATTTTCACCCTTCAGCAGGCGCTGAATCAAATGCTCAATTTTATTGCTTTCATTATGGTCGTGGCAGGCGGTTAAGGGGGTGGAAATGCCGAAGTGCTTGAGCAATTGCGCTGAAGTTCGTGTATCCTCTGCGGCGATAAGCTGAACTGACTTCAGCACATTAATTGCACGATAACTGATATCATCTAAGTGCCCGATTGGAGTCGCAACAACAAATAACTGAGCACCCATAGGTTTCTCCATGTTTAATAATAAGCGGAATAATAAGAAAAATTTACTTGAACTGGCGTGGATGGGAGGAATGGCTTGCGCCCAAGCAAGAGTTCCGGCTATTTTACCTGAATCTGGGCCAATGGCGCGAGCCGCAAGTAGCATCAAGCGGGGTTTTCAAAGCGTATGCGCGGCTTCAGACTATAAAGCGCCGGTCAAATTTGTCAATTCCAGTCAAATGCCGCGCCCCCGGCATGGCTTTCAGAATGCCGGCCAAGGCGTGAATGCGCCATGAACAGGCCTGCAATGAATTTAGGGCAATGGGCGGAGCAGCAGGCGCTGAAGCTGGCGGAATTGCAGGGCTATGCCTTGGTGCAGGCCAACTATCACAGCCCTTACGGTGAAATTGACTTGATTGTGCAGCGTGGGCAGGAGCTGCTGCTGATTGAGGTCAAAGCGCGTTCCAGAACCGCCTATGCGCAGGCTGCTGAAAGCGTATCCGTGCACAAGCAGCGCAAAATGCTGAAAACCGCCCTGCATTTTTTCAGCGCGCGGCCGGAGCTTCAGCAGCATGACTGGCGCTTTGATGTGATTTGTTTTGATTTTTATCAGCGCTTTGCAAAATCGATACAGCAAGATTTTTCCAATTTCACTTATGATCATCAATGGATAGAAAATGCTTTTACTTTTGATCAAGAGTTTATTAATCTTTGAACAAAACATGCTGTGTAAATGCATAGATAGAAAACGACTGAAAAATATTTAGATTGAGGAGTCTTGCTGAGTGTTTAAGCGTATTGCAATGACCATGCTGTGTGCTGCCAGTTTATCGGGCTGCGCAAGTTTTATTTCCGGCGGCACAGGCACTGCTCCAGTAGGGACAGAAAGCGGCGCGCGGTCTTTAGGGCAGGTTTTTATTGATTCCTCCATTGTCCGCACGGCGAAAATTAATTTATACAAACTGGATTCGCGCTTTAACCAGTCGCGCGTGAATATTGACAGCTTTCACGGCAATGTGCTGCTGACAGGCCAAGTGCCGGACGCGCATTTGAGGCAGCTGGCGGAAGACAATGTCAAAGCCATGAGCGATGTCAAAACCGTGCATAATTTCATTACGGTCGGCAATCAAATCAGCTACAGCACCATCATGCAGGACACGGCTGTCACGGCCAATACCCGCGGCCTGATTATGAAAGCGCCGGTGGTGTCGGACAGCAAAGTGAACATTCATACAGAAAACGGCGTGCTGTATGTGATGGGGCGCCTGAATACTGCAGAAATCGATGACTTGAATCAGCAGCTGCAGCAGGTCGGCAACGTGACCAAAATTATTACCTTAGTGGACAATATTGAGCAGAATCCGCAAGCTGCCCGCACGGCGGCCAGTGTTTCATCGCTGCCCTTGAATGCCGAACCGGATGTGAAAACGCCTGTCGCAATTGATCCGGATACAGCTGAACCGAGCAATGCATCTTAACTTGAAGGGCTGGAAAGACCAGCTGAAGCAGAAAGCTGAACTTGCGAAATTCCTGTACCGGAATTTCCGCATTTATGATTTCGGCAGCTACGCTTTAAACCGCCTGACGCCAAAGCAGGGCTATACGGTGCAGAAAAACGTGCCTTATGGCCTGAAAGCGCGCCACCGGCTGGACTTGTACCGCAGCAGCTCGCCGCGCCAGCAGCGCCCGCTGATTGTCTTTGTGCATGGCGGCGCATGGATGCACGGCGATAAAAAAGATTACAGCTTCATTGGCGAAGCTTTTGCCAAAGAAGGCTTTGATGTCGCCGTGATTAATTACCATCTGGCGCCTAAGCATATTTTTCCAAGCTATATTAATGATCTGAGCCTGGCGCTGAATTTCCTGAACCAGTCGCAGCTGAAACTGCAGATTGCGGCGGAAAATATTGTCCTGATGGGGCATTCGGCGGGGGCCTTCAATGTGATGTCGGCGCTGTACCATCCGCATCCGTACCAGTTGCAAAGCCGCGATAAAATCCGCGCGATTATCGGCTTGGCCGGGCCGTACCATTTTGATTACAAGGGCGATCCGCTCTGCGCCGATGCTTTTGATCAGAATATGCCTTATCAGCAGGTTATGCCGTATTATTTTGTTGAGCAGAACAGCATTAAGCATTATCTGTTTACGGCCGCCAATGACAACATTGTCGGGCACAGCAACAGTTCCGATTTTGACGCCAAGCTGAGGGAGCGGGGCAATTACAGCCAGCTGATTTCCGTGCCGCGCGTTGGGCACATTACCATGATTGGCTCGGTGTCGAGCTTATTCAGCCGCTTCTTTGCCACCAAAGCTGAAATTATGCGCGCGCTGGATGACGCCTTAAAATAAGGGGCGGGGGAAAGCCGGCTTAGAGCCAGGCTTGGGTATCATCCGCCACGGCGGCGCCGTGAACCGCATGCATAATCATGGCATGCGCAATGCTGCCTTTGAACGGAATTTCCGGCAGCTGATCAAATTTAAAGAAGGCCGCGTCGCTGATTTCTTCTGGCTGAAGGGCAATATCGCCCGAAGCGTATTCCGCTTTAAAGGCGATCATTAAATTGCTTGGGAACGGCCACGGCTGGCTGGCTAAGTACTGGATATTTTTCAGTTTTAGTCCAACTTCTTCCATGGTTTCGCGCCGCACGGCATCTTCCAGCGTTTCGCCGACTTCAATGAATCCGGCAATCAGGCCATACATGCTGCTGTTTTTGTTGCGGGCGCTTTTGGCCAGAAGAATTTCATCTTTGCCGCGGGTAATTACGGTGATGACGCAGGGATTGACGCGGGGGTACTGGTGATAGCCGCAGGCTGGGCAGACCATGGCGTATTCGCTGGCATGCGCTTCAGTCTGATGGCCGCAGTGGCTGCAGAATTTATGATTGCGCCGCCATTCCAGAAGCTGGATCGCGCGGCTGGCCTGCTCAAACTGCTGAACTGTCCACAGCTGCAGCAGCTGGCGGATCGGCACCAGCTGCAGGCCTGCGGGAATCGCTTCATCATCCAGCAGGTCGCGGGCAATCACTTGATCGCCCGCACTGATCAGCAGGTCGCCGGCCAGGCTTTCAACCCGCGGCAGCTGATAGTGTTCATCAACCAGCAGCTGCTGCTGTTTGAAGATATAGGCAAGCGACAGCGCACTCATCAGGCAGCCGATTTCAGCTTGCCGCTGCTGGCCAATGCGACTTTAAACATGGCATGCAGCACCGGCTGCCTGTTTTTTAAGTTGTCAATCAGCATGTCTGCGCTGGCCAAGGTATCCAGCACATTGTTGATGTCAGCTGCGCTCAATACGCCTGAAGATTCCAGACGTTCCTGCAGGAAATTTGCGGCTGCGTTCAGTGCGTCGAGGCCTGCTTCCGCATTTAAGAACAGCAATGCGCCGCCAATTTCACGCAGCTGCACCGGCACCGCTTCTAAAGGCGCTAAATCCTGATCTTTCACATACTGCACCAGCGTTTGGCTGGACAGGTCAATCAGTTTTTTAGTTTCGTTCAGCAGGGCTTCATGCGCTTCGTCCAGGCGGTCGAGTGAAATATTCATGTTGTTCACGCGCAGCTGCAGGCGGCTGGATGTGTGGTGGCGCTCCAGCACGCCAATCGAATTCATCGCAGACAGAATGCCGTTCATCAGCTGCTGCGCAAAGCTGTCATCTCTCAGAATTTCGCTTTGGCTCAGCGAGGCTGCCTGGCGCGCAAGGTCATTGTGCGCTTCATTCAGATTCAGCACTTTGAAAATATTCGCCAGCTGCAGCAGCTTGCCCTGCAGCTCCTGGGTTTTTTCCGGCGTCATATTCTGATAGTTGAACTCAATATCATTGCGGATTTGCGCCATTTCGGCGGTCACCAAATTGCTGATGGTGTGCATGGTATCGAAATCAGGGCCATACAGATGGCGGCTGAACACCTGCAGCTGGGTGTCGGTCAGCAGGTCGTCACCGATATTCAGCTTGCCGCGGATATGCTGCGAAACTTCGTCTTCCTGGCTGATGCACAGGCTCAGCACATTCGCCAAATCTGAAAGCGAGGCCTTGAAGCGCTCTGGCGCGCTGAAGTACTGTGCGATATTGCGCTCAATGCTGACCAGGGTGCGCAGCCGCGGCTCATTGATCAGCAGCTGGTCAATTTGATTGAAAGCGGCGAAAACCAGATTCCAGTACTGCTTGCTTGGGTGCTTTTCTGACAGCCCGCTCAAATAGGCGCCGGCCAGCTTAATGGCCTGCAGGTCCAGCCCGCTTTCTTCCTGCTTCAGCAGCTTGCTTAAGGAGAGCTTGTACAGGCGCTGCACATATTTGGATTTTTCCAGCGCCGGCGCCTGCGGCAGGTCAAAGTCCGGGGTGATGCAGTCCAGCAAAGCTTCAATATGCTGGCCTTCCGCGGTTACAGGTTTGCCTAAGGCTAATTCAAGGCGGTTCAGGGTATCCAGCAGGAACTGCGGAATTTTGACTTCGCGCAGGCAGATGAATTCCACATAGCGCTTCAGCATGGTGGTGCCTTCGCTGAGCGCTACGACATCGGTGGTGTTGATGACGGCAGGATTCCCCATGATCTTGCGCATCAGTTCCGCCGAATATTGGGCAATTTTCGCCAGGCTGGACATATCAATTAAAGCCAGCACTTGCGCGCACTGTTCAAATTGATTCAGCGCATCATCAATGCCGAAAGGCAGAGTTTGGTCTTCTACTAAGGTGCTGACTGCTGATTCGACTAACTTGATTGAGTTATCAACCTCATTTTTTATTATCAGCAATGCCGTCGGGTCAAAATGAATAGAGGTTTGGTAAGACATTTATCTGCACCTTTCCTAGGGTTTTATCTTGTTTATGAGCCGCCTGTGTGCAGGCGGGCCATCTTTTGTTTAACTATAGCCTAAGTATTCAGGGTTTAAATACAAAAAATAACAGTAAATTTAGATTTTATTTCACAAAAAGGCAAGGTGTGCCATGTTTTTCTGCAAATTCCTTGATCCAATTCTCATGTTGCTCCAGTTCTTCAGCGCTTGGCAGAATCAGCGGCAGGTCAATTTGCACCGCCTGTCTGGCAATTTTCCCTGACGCATCATTGGCATAGGTCAGGGCATCCATGTCAAAGGAAACCTGGCCGCCAGTCATCGCCAGATAAACATCTGACAGGATTTCAGCATCCAGCAGTGCGCCGTGGAAGGTCCGGTCACGCTGCGGAATTTCATAGCGCCGCACTAAAGCGTCCAGCGAGTTTTTCTGCCCCGGATGCTTGGCCTTGGCCATGGCTAAAGTATCCGTCACTGCGCAGACTTCCGACAGCGCAGGGAAGCCTGCGCGGCGGAATTCCATGTTCAGGAAGTTCATGTCAAAAGTAGCGTTATGCGCAATAATTTCGGCGCCTTTTAAATAGTCAAAAAGCGCACCGGCAATTTCCGCATATTCCGGCTTATCCTTTAAAAACTCATCGCTGATGCCGTGGATATTTTCAGATTCGCCGACGGGTTTTTTCGGGTTGATGTAAATATGGATGGAGCTGCCGGTCAGCTTGCGGTTGATCATCTCAATCGCGCCGACTTCAATGATGCGGTCAGTGTCCTGAAAATAGAAGCCGGTGGTTTCGGTATCCAGAATCAGCTGGCGCGGGCCCTGCATTTCCACCGTGGCCGGGGTAATCACAATCATTGGATGGATGGGCGCGCCGGAAGGCTGCTGCAGCGCGGCGCTTTCATCGGCTGCCGGCGCATCGGCCTGAACGCTTTCAGCTTCGGATGTTTCCAATGTTTCTTCAGCCTCTAATTCATCTTCTTCGGCATCGGCCAGATCCAGGCCGAAGGGATCATTCAGCAGCCAGTCAGCTTCCGCTTTTTTTTTAGGCGCTTCATCCGTGCCGCTTTTAATTTTCGCCAGCATTTCGTCAGCGCCCTGATTGGCCAGCTGATCGGCCATTTCATTGCCGGCGTGGCCGGCATGGCCTTTAATCCAGTGCCATGCAATGTCGCGGCCCTGGCAGGCGGCATCCAGCTTTTTCCACAGGTCCGGGTTTTTGACGTCTTTCCAGTTTTTCTTTTTCCAGCCGTGAATCCACTCGGTAATGCCTTGCTTGACATATTTGGAGTCCGTCCAAATTTCCAGCTTGGCGTCCGCAGGGCAAAACAGCACGCCTTCAATGGCTGCCGTCAGCTCCATGCGGTTATTGGTGGTTTCGGCTTCGCCGCCGCAGAGCTTGTGCTCCGCGGATTCTGTAATGACATATGCCCCCCAACCGCCTAAACCTGGATTGCCGCGACATGCGCCATCAACGTAAAGCGTGATTGTTTGAGACATAAATCTGAATCCGGATATGAAAGCTGAAATTAGAGGGGTATTGTATAGCGCAATTGGAATTGCGGAAGCGATATCATCACGTTTTTTTAATTTCTTGTAACATTTATAGCGGAATCGCGTTAAATTAACGCCTTGTGTCTGCCTCCCGCTTCACTACAATGGCATATCTAAAAAATAAACTTTATACGAGTTGTTTGGATTTTTTTATGTATAAATCAACCATGATCCGGTGTCAGCCCGCTCTGCCTGCATTATTCAAAATTACAGTACTGGGCTCAGCGTTAGCCGCTTTAGGCTTGACAGGCTGTTCATCATCTTCCAGCGCAACACAGGCCTCGAAGTCGAAAATGGTTGGTTCATCGGGCTATTTGGACGCCAGCAGCCTGGATGGCCTGGAAGACCTGCTTTCCGCCACCGATATGCGCGCGGTAGAGGGTGACCGCCTGCAGGTTTTAAAGCACGGCGATGTCTGGAAGCGCATGACGGTAGGTTTCAAAATGGATTTAAACCATTGGGATACCCGCATTGAGGCGCAGCGCGGCTGGTTCGCTTCGCGCCAGCCTTACATAGACCGCTTAAGCGCGCGCGCGTCGCGCTATCTGTACCACACGGTGAAAGAGGCGGAGCGCCGCGGCATGCCGACCGAGCTGGCGCTGCTGCCTGTCATTGAAAGCTCCTATGATCCGGCAGCGACTTCCAGCGCCGCCGCCGCCGGCTTATGGCAGTTTATTCCCAGCACCGGCCGCATTTACGGCTTAAAGCAGACCGATATGTATGATGGGCGTCGTGACGTGGTTGAATCGACCCGCGCCGCCTATGAGTTTTTAGGCAGCTTATATAATCAGTTCGGTTCCTGGGAGCTGGCTCTGGCATCCTACAATGCAGGCCCCGGCCGCATTCAGCAGGCGATTAACCGCAATAAGGCTGCCGGCCTGCCAACGGATTACTGGTCGCTGAAACTGCCGCAGGAAACCATGAACTACGTGCCGCGCTTCCTGGCGGTTGCGCAAATTGTTAAAAATCCGGGCGAATACGGCGTAAGCCTGCCTCCTATCGCTAACCGCCCGCACTTCAGGGAAGTGGTGGTGGGGCCTGCAAATCTGAATGAAGTTTCTTCGCTCACCGGCTTAAGCCGCGCCGAGCTTTATGCGCTGAACCCCGGCCACCGCAGTGAAATTATTGATACTGCCAGCCCGATGAAAATCCTGATCCCTGCAGACATCAGCCCGTCTGTAGACGGAAAGCTGAAAAAAATGCAGTCCAGTTCAGGCGGTTACTGGGCTGGCGGCTTCAGCCAAGACTTGCCGAAGAATAATGCCGTGATTGCGCCATCGCGCGAAGCGCCGCCGGATTTGAATTCGAAAGTGATTGTGCCATCTGCATCTGCGCCGCCTTTGATTGCTTCGGCAGCGAAACCGGCTGCGGCGCAGCCTGCCGTGAGCGCTGCCTTTGGCCGGCCGCAGACGAAAACGCCGCAAGGCTCGTCAGCATTGGCTGCTTTTGCATCCAGCATCGATATTCCCAGCGCGCCGCGCATTCCTGTAGCGGTAACGCCTGCTGCACCGGTGAAGTCGGTGTCCGCAGAACCGCCGCTTTCCGCCAAAGAGCGTGAGCAGATTATGGCTGCCATTCAGGCCGAAGGCGAAACAAAAACGGTGGATGAAGTGCTGAAGCCTATCGCCACTAAGGCGGAACAGGATGAGGTTGTGCAGGAGCTGAAAGCGCTGGCGCCGAAAGGCACGGAAATTGTTGATCCTTATGATGGCAAAATTAAGCTGACGGCAATCCAAACCAGCCAGTCGGTGGCGGAGCAGCAGGGCAAGGAGCTGACCAAGGGCTTTGCCTACCCTAAAGGCGTGGCGGAAAATACGCGCCCTGATTCAGACGAAGCGAAGCGCAATCTGGATAAAAACTACATTAAAACCGATTCCGAAGTGGTGGTGGTGGCGCCTAAAGGCAAGCGCAGTACCTATACGGTTCAGCCCGGCGATACCTTGGCCGTTATTGCGATGAAAAATGGCGTGAACTGGCGCGATGTGGCGAAATGGAACCAGATGGATGCGGCCTCGACTCTATATGTCGGCACGGTGATCTATCTGTATGACGCCAAGCCTGCAGCGGCGCCGGAACAGTCCAAGGCCAAAGCTCAGCCGGAAAGCTATGTGGTGAAGGCCAATGACAGCCTGTCCGGGGTGGCCGGCCAGTTTGGCTTATCGGTGAAGCAGCTGGCGGATTACAATAATCTGAATGCCAGCAGCGTCCTGCTGGTCGGGCAAAAGCTGTCACTGAAAGAAACCCCGGCCTCTAAGGCGAAACTGGAAGCGGACAGCAAAAAGGCCGAAGCGGAGAAAAAAGCGCAGAAAGTGCCGACGAAGACTTATGCCGTTAAGCGCGGTGAATACATGAAGCTGATTGCGGACCGCTATGCCTTGTCAAATCAGGAGCTGGCGGATTTAACCGCTGGCCTGACGCCGTCCAGCAGCCTGCTGGTCGGGCAGAAAATCAATGTGCCTTTAAATGAAGTCAATGGCGCAGCGGCTTCATCCAGCGCCAAAGCGGATGAAAAAACGCCTGCTTCCAGCGTGAAGTCTGAGGCTAAAGCTGAGGCCAGCTATAAAACCGAAAGCTATGCGGTGCAGCGCGGCGACACGCTGTACAGCATTGCTTCGCAGGCGAAAATCGCCATGAGTGAGCTGGCGGAATTAAATAAAATTTCCGCCAGCAGCGGCCTGCTTGTGGGCCAGACTTTAAAAATCCCAGCCGGCGCAATTGTTCCGGACCAGTATACGGTGCAGTCCGGCGACACCTTATCCGGAATTGCGGGGCGCTATAATCTGGGTATGGACTACATTGCCAATGTCAATGGGCTTAAGCGCAATGCGGGCCTGCGCGCGGGGCAGCGCCTGAAATTGACCGGCGATGTTCCTGAAGCTAAGGCGGAGGCGAAAACTGCGGCTAAGGCTGACAGCCGCAGCAGCGCGGGTCTGGTCAAGGACAGCCACGTCGTGAAATCCGGCGAAACCCTGAGCGCGGTTGCGCAGAAATATAATCTGCAGCTGAACTATTTGGCAGAGCTGAATAATTTAAGCCGCAGCAGCGCAGTGCGGGCAGGCCAGCGCTTAAAGCTGACAGGCGATGTGCCGGACGCGCCGGCGCCGGAACAGCCCAAGGCCAGCAGCAAAGCGGCTGCATCAGCCCTGCGCAATGCCGGCAGCACAGAAAGCTATACGGTGAAATCCGGCGAATCGCTGAATTTAATTGCAGGCAAGGCCGGCATCAGCGCAGCTGAACTGGCGGAAATGAACGGTTTAAGCCCGCGCGTAGGCGTGCGCGTCGGCCAGAAAATTGCCATTCCAAAGACCATCAGTGAATACCGCATTAAGCGCGGCGATACTTTAATCGGCTTAGCCAGCCGCTACGGCATGGAAAGCAATGCCTTGGCGGAAATGAATGACTTGAAGCCTTCTGCGCAATTGCGGATTGGCGATGTCATTAAAGTGCCGAATTAAAGCCTGCGCGGCACACGGAGCAGCAAGCCTATGCAGTCCGCAGTAAAGCGCCTGATTTTCGCCGGCGGGGCAGCGGTTTTGGCGCAGGGCGCATGGGCTGCGCTGCAAACCACGCCTTTTATTGCCGTGCACAGCGCGCCGCTGTATGCGGGGCTTTCCGCCATGCCGTATGCCAATCCGGCTGCGCCCAAGGGCGGCTATTTAAGCACCTCCGGCAATGGCACCTTCGACAATCTGAACAGCATGAACGGCAAGGGCAGCGCGGCGGACGGGGTGAATTACCTGTTTGACAGCCTGATGAGCAGCTCTTTGGATGAGCCGGGGGTGATGTACCCGCTGCTGGCGGAAAAAGCCACCTTTGATCCGAAGAAAACCGCCTATGTGATTTTCCATCTGAATCCTAAAGCCAAGTTCAGTGACGGCTCGCCGCTTACGGCAGCTGATGTGAAATACAGCTTTGACGCCTTTCAGAGCAAGTCCAATCCGGGCCTGCAGATGTATCTGGCGGATTTGGACAAAACTGAAGTGCTGTCCAGGCATCAGGTTAAAATGAGCTTTAAATCGGACAATAATGCCGAAATGCCGCTGATTTTGGCGCAGATGCCGATCTATTCCAAAAAAGACTGGAGCAGCAAGGATTTCAGCCGCGTGACCCTGCAGCCGATTTTAGGCTCCGGGCCGTATTTGATTGACCGCATTGATGCGGGGCGCAGCGTCAGCTATAAGCGCAATCCGGATTACTGGGGCAAAGACCTGCCGGTGAATAAGGGGCGCTATAATTTTGACCGGCTGAAATATGTGTATTACCGCAGCCTCGACATCGCTTTTGAAGGCTTTAAGTCCGGGCAGTATACCCTGCATGAAGAATTGACTGCGCGCAAATGGGTGACGGAATATCATTTTCCGGCAGTCAAAGCTGGCATGGTGGTGAAGTACCGCTTCCAGCATTACAACCCGATTGCCACCCAGAGCTATGTGTTCAATACCCGCCGTGCGCCGTTTCAGGACATCCGCCTGCGCCAGGCGCTGACCTACGCCTATGATTTTGAGTGGCAGAACAAGGCGCTGTTTTATGGCCAGTACCGGCGCCTGCAGAGCTTTTTTTCCAACAGCGAACTGGAAGCCAAAGGCCTGCCGTCGGCAGCGGAATTGGCGGTGCTGAAGCCGCAGCTGGCAAAGCTCGACCCGGTGCAGCGCGCCGGCGTGCTCAAAGACTGGAAGTATTCGGTATCTGACGGCAGTGGCTTTAACCGTAGCAATCTGCTGATTGCGCGCCAGCTGCTGCTGAATGCCGGCTATAAATTTAAAGACGGCCGGCTGCTGGACAAATCCGGCAAGCCGATTGAAATTGAATTCCTGATTCATCAGGATGGCCTGCAGCGCACCTTGATGCCTTTTGTGCGCAACTTGAAGCGCTTGGGCATTCAGGTGCATATCCGCCAGGTGGATGTGCCGCAGTACATAGAGCGCATGCGCACCAAGGACTTTGACATGACCACCGATGCCATGCCGCAGTCCCTCAGCCCGGGCAATGAGCAGGCGCAGTTCTGGGGCAGCGCCTCGGCGGATCAGCCCGGAAATTACAATTATGCCGGCATTAAAAACACCGCGATTGATGCGGTGGTGCAGCAGCTGATCCGCGCGCCTGACCGCGCCAGTTTAGTAACCCGCACCCGGGCCCTGGACCGCCTGCTGCGCGCCGGCTATTATCAGATTCCAACTTACGGCAAAGGCGAAAACTGGCTAGCGTACTGGAATATGTACCGGCAGCCGGCAGTCAAGCCCAAGCTTTCGACCGGTGTTGACTACTGGTGGAGTGATGCCGCGCAGGCCCAAAAAGTGGCGCATTATTTGCGCAAGCAATAAGCCCTAAGCATAAGGATAATCAATGATGGGCACATATATTTTAAAAAGGCTGCTGCTGATTATTCCCACCTTGCTGGTGATTTTGCTGATTAATTTTGCGGTCATTCAGATTGCGCCGGGCGGGCCGGTGGAGCAGGCGATTCAGCGGGCCGAAGCATTTCAGGGCATCGGCGCAGCCGGAGGCGCGGAAACGGCGCAGAACAGCAGCCAGTACCAGGGCGCCAAAGGCCTAAGCGAAGACATGGTGAAAAAAATTGAAGCCCAGTACGGTTTTGACCAGCCTGCGCCGGAGCGCTTTTGGCAAATGCTGAAAGGCTATGCCCGTTTTGATTTTGGCGTCAGTTTCTTTAAAGACAAGCCGGTCACCCAGCTGCTGCGGGAAAAGCTGCCGGTTTCGCTGTCCTTGGGCTTATGGAGCACTGTGCTGATTTATCTGGTGTCTATACCGCTCGGCATTAAAAAAGCCCGCCAGCATGGCCTGCTGTTTGATAAGGCGACTTCATTGCTGCTGGCGGTGGGCTATGCCATTCCGGCCTTTGCTTTTGCAATTCTGCTGATCGTATTCTTTGCCGGCGGCTCTTATTTTCAATGGTTTCCGCTGCAGGGCCTGGTGTCGGAAAATTTTTCCGAGCTGAGCCTCTGGGGCAAGATTGCCGACTATTTCTGGCATATGGCGCTGCCGCTGCTGGCGATGATTATCGGCGGTTTTGCCGGCCTGACGTATTTAACCAAATATTCCTTTATGGAAGAGCTGAATAAGCAGTACGTGCTGGCTGCCCGCTCCAAAGGCTTAACAGAATCGCGCGTGCTGTATGGGCATGTATTCCGCAATGCCATGCTGATCGTGATTGCCGGCCTGCCGGAAGCGCTGATCGGGATCTTTTTTGTCGGCAATTTATTCATTGAAATTATTTTCAACCTGGACGGGCTGGGCCTGCTGGGCTTTGAAGCGATTGTGCAGCGCGACTATCCGGTGATTTTCGGCACGCTGTTTATCTTCACCCTGCTGGGGCTGATTCTGCGCCTAATCAGCGATGTGCTGTATCAGGTGATTGATCCGCGGATTAATTTTGACTCGCGGGGGGCGGAATAATGTCTCCGATCATGCGGGCGCGGCTGCGGCGCTTTAAGGACAATAAACTCGGCTTCGGCTGCTTTATTTTGTTTGCGGTTATTTTCGCGCTGTCTTTGGGGGCGGAGCTGATCGCCAATGATAAGCCGCTGCTGGTGAAGTACGGCGGCAGCCTGTATGTGCCGGTGCTGAAAGCCTATCCGGAAACGGCTTTTGGCGGCGTATTTGAAACGGAAGCGGACTATAAAGATCCCGCGGTGCAGCAGCTGATTGCTGAAAAGGGCTGGGCTGTTTGGCCGCTCATCGAATATTCCTTTCAAACTCCGAATTTGGACCTTGCTGTACCGGTGCCGTCTGCCCCAACGCAGCAGAACTGGCTGGGCACGGATGATCAGGGCCGCGATGTGCTGGCGCGCATCCTCTACGGCCTGCGGGTGTCGCTGCTGTTCGGTTTCGCTTTGACGCTGGCTTCGGCCGTGCTGGGGATTATGCTGGGCGCGGTTCAAGGCTATTACGGCGGCTGGATTGATTTAATCGGCCAGCGCATTCTGGAAGTGTGGGGCGGCCTGCCGATGCTGTTCATGGTGATGATTCTAGTCAGCATGTTCAGCCCAAGCGTGTACTGGCTGTTTGCAATTATGCTGCTGTTCGGCTGGCCTGCGCTGGTGGGCTTGGTGCGGGCGGAGTTTTTGCGCGCGCGCAATTTTGACTATGTGCGGGCGGCGCGCAGCCTGGGCGTGACTGACCGGACAATTATGTTCCGGCATATCCTGCCGAATGCCATGAGCTCCAGCCTGTCGCAGCTGCCGTTCATGCTGACCGCGAATATTACCGCCTTAACGGCGCTGGATTTTCTAGGCTACGGCCTGCCGCCTGATGCGGCTTCTCTGGGCGAGCTGCTGCTGCAGGGCAAGAATAATTTAAATGCGCCGTGGCTGGCCTTATCCGGATTTTTTACTTTAGCCATTGTATTGTCTTTATTGATTTACATTGGGGAGGCGGCGCGCGATGCATTCGATCCAAGACAGCACTAAGATGCCGGCCGGGCAGGCCATGCTGTGCGTTAGCCAGCTGCATATTCAGCACGGCGCGCAGGCGCTGGTGCAGGATTTAAGCTTTGAGCTGCATGCCGGGCAGACGCTGGCGCTGGTGGGCGAGAGCGGTTCCGGAAAATCCATCAGCAGTTTGGCGCTGCTGGGCCTGCTGCCGGAAAATCTGCAGGTTTCAGGCCAGGCCCTGCTGCAGGGCCGGAATCTGCTGGCGCTGAGCCAGGAACAGTACCGGCAAGTCCGCGGCCATAAAATCGCGATGATTTTTCAGGAGCCGATGACCGCGCTGAATCCCCTGCACCGGGTGGAAAAAATTATTGGCGAAACCCTGCTGCTGCAGGGCTGGCCTAAGGCCAAAACCCGTGAGCGGGTGGTGCAGCTGCTGCAGGATGTCGGCATTGCTGAGCCGCAGGACAAGCTGCGGCGCTATCCGCATGAGCTGTCCGGCGGCCAGCGCCAGCGCGTGATGATCGCCATGGCTTTGGCGCTGGAGCCGGAAATTTTAATTGCCGATGAACCGACCACGGCGCTGGATGTCACGCTGCAGGCGCAGATTCTCAGCCTGCTGAAATCGCTGCAGCGCAGCCGCAATATGGCGGTGATTCTGATCAGCCATGACTTGAATCTGGTGCGCCGCTACGCTGATCAGGTCATTGTCATGAATAAAGGCCTGGTGGAAGAACAGGGCCAGGCTGCGCAGATTTTCAATGCGCCGGCGCAGGCTTATACCCGCAATCTGCTGAATCAGGATTTTGGCCAAGCCTTGGCGGTGCCTGAACAGGGCGTGCTGCTGCAGCTGACGCAATTGGGGGTGAAATTTCCGATCAAGCAGGGCCTGCTGAACCGGGTCAAAGGCTATTTTACCGCCGTGGAGCCTTTGGATTTATCTGTAGGGCAAGGCCAGTCGGTCGGCATTGTCGGCGAAAGCGGCTCTGGCAAAACTTCGCTGGCTTTGGCGGTGGCGCGCTTAATTGAAAGCGATGGCCGGATTGTGCTGCAGGGGCGGGATTTAAATGCGCTGAAGGAAAAGCAGCTGCGCCCTTTGCGCAGCGCTTTCCAGATGGTGTTTCAAGACCCGTTCAGCAGCCTGAATCCGCGTCTGAATGTAGAGCAGGCCATTGGCGAAGGGCTGGAAATGCAGAAGCTTTCGCCTGCTGAAATTCAGGCCAGAATTGATGAAGCCCTGCAGAAAGTGGAATTGCCGGCATCTTTCAGGCTGCGCTATCCGCATGAGCTGTCCGGCGGCCAGCGCCAGCGCGTGGCTTTGGCGCGGGCTTTGGTGCTGCATCCCAAACTGCTGATTCTGGATGAGCCGACTTCAGCCTTGGACCGCAGCACGCAGCGCGCAATTGTCAAGCTGCTGCGCGATCTGCAGCAGGAATACCGGATGAGCTACATCTTCATCAGCCATGATTTGCAGGTGGTGAGGGCGCTGTGCCAAAAAGTGCTGGTGCTGCGCCATGCCAAAGTCATGGAGTTTCAGTCTACGGAAGCGCTGTTTGCACATCCGCAAACTGAATATACCCGCAGGCTGATTGAAGCCAGCCAGTATTAAGCCTTGGGCTGCAAAGCGGCTGTTTTGACAAGGATAATTGTCATAATGCGCTTGACGGCCATAATAATCCCTTTAGAGTGACAGCTCTAAAGCAATAAAAATGGATGCTTATCATGAGCCACCTGGCCGAACCGATTCAAATCCGCAGCACCCTGTTTAAAAACCGCATTATCAAAGGCGCAATGAGCGAGGCCTTGGCCAATCCTGCAGGGCAGCCGAATCACCTGCATTTTGGCTTATATCAGGCCTGGGCCCAAGGCGGCTTGGGCTGCGCCATCAGCGGCAATGTCATGGTGGATATCCGCGCCAAGAATGAGCCGGGTGTCGTGGCTATTGAGTCAGAGCGCGATTTGGCGCTGCTGCGGCAGTGGGCGGAAATCGGCAAGAAGCACGGCATGGCGCAGCTGATTCAGCTGTCGCATCCGGGCCGGCAGTGCCCGAAAGGCCTGAATAGGGAAACCGTTGCGCCTTCGGCGGTGCCGTTCAGCCCGATGCTGGCGACCACTTTCGGCACCCCGCGTGAACTGCGTGAAGATGAGATTCTGGACATTATTCAGCGCTTTGCCAATGCTGCGCGCATTTGCGAAAAGGCTGGCTTTGAGGGCGTGCAGCTGCACGGCGCGCATGGCTATTTAATCAGCCAGTTTTTATCGCCGCTGACCAATAAGCGCGGCGACCAGTGGGGCGGTTCAGTTGAAAACCGCATGCGTTTTCTGCTGGAAGCCTATACGGCGGTGCGGGCGGCCACATCGGACAGTTTTATTATTTCGGTTAAGCTGAATTCGGCGGATTTTCAGCGCGGCGGCATCAGCGAGGAAGATGTCGTTGCGGTATTTAAAGCCATTGACGCTGCCGGCATTGACCTGATTGAAGTGTCCGGCGGCACCTATGAAGCGCCGGCGATGGCGGGCGCCAAAGAAGGCAGGCGCAAAGCCAGCACCATTGCGCGCGAAGCGTATTTTCTGGATTTCGCCGCCATGATCCGCAAGGAAGTCAGCTGCCGCCTGATGGTGACGGGCGGTTTCCGCACCGCAGCCGGCATGAATGCTGCTTTAGACAGCGGCGCCTGCGATTTTATCGGCATTGCGCGGCCGTTTGCGGTGGAAATTGATTTGGCCAAGCGCCTGCTTGCCGGACAGGATGTGCGCTACGGCGTAGATAAAATTAAAACCGGCATTCCAATGGTCGATAAAATGGCGATCATGGAAATCATCTGGTACGCGGCGCAGTTCAAGGCGATAGGCGAAGGCCGGCAGCCGAACCCGCGCTTATCGCCGCTGAAAGTGTTCTTTAAATACCTCAAAGGCAATTTAACTGCAGTGATCAAAGGCCGGGTCAATTCGCGCAAATCGGCCTGATGCAGACCGGTTCACCATGCCTTAGCCCAGTACTGCTTGAATTGGGCATCAGACCACTGGCCTTTCAGCAAGGCCTGCTGGAAGGCGGGCCGGCTTTCAATCTGCGCTAAATAATGCCGGCAATGCGGATACTGCATAAACTCAGGATGCGCCGCTGCGCAGGCCTGCAGCGGAAACCACACTAAAATATCTGCAATGCTGAAGCCGCTGCCGGCCAGCCACGCATGCTTAGACAGATGCTGCTCAATGCAGTTCAGCTGCTCTGCAATCGCCTGATTTAAATAGCCTAAGCTGAAGCCCTGCTTGAAGCACCAGCTGACCGGGCGCAGGAGTAAGGGCGTGCGCTGCGCAATTTGCGCAAAAATCTGCTTTAAGGCCAAATTCGGCATAAAGCTGGCATCGGCAAAGTTTTTCCAGAAGCTGAACTGCAGCTGCTGTTCCAGCGCTGAATCTGCCATGGGAGCTTTGTGCAGATGCAGATGCGGCTGCAGAAATTCTGCAATCGCGCTGCTTTCAGACAGCACAAACTGCTGCTGATCCGCCTGAATCAGCAGTGTGGGGAACTTGGCGGATGCGCTGTGCTGCTTCAGCTGCTGCATGCCGGCATTCGGCGGATTCTGCCTGCAGACAATTAACTCATAGCTCAGCTGGTATTCTTCCAGCAGCCACAGAATGCGCTGGGAGCGTGAAGTGGCTAAGTGATATAAAGTCAGTTTCATATTTATAGTTTTAATCGGCTCAGTAAAAATGCGCTTGAAGCAATATGCCCAGCATAATCAGGAACACATCATTTGAAAAGTGGCCTAAGCGCCTGCTCTCTTGGATTTTGGCGCCTGCACTGCCTGATTTTTCCTTGAAAAGCTTAAACGCCTTTGCGCAGGCAAGGCTCTGCTTTGGAAAGGCCCGCATATCCGAAATTTATTTTATTCAATGATGGGGCAGCAGTGGTTTAAGCCTCTAAACATTTTGCTTTTTTATATTTGCCAGACAGGCTGCGAAAACAGCGGAAATAAAAAAGCCCAAGTCATGATGCTTGGGCTTTTTTATGAGATTGGATATCTCGAATATGGCGTCCCTACGGGGATTCGAACCCCGGTTACCGCCGTGAAAG
>NZ_JAVXCI010000024.1:0-30742 GCF_036659555.1 Acinetobacter sp. | reverse complement strand
CTTATGGTCACCGTTTCCATGCACCTGAAGCAATTACTTTAGCCAATGCAGATGCTTACTTAGATGCGCTTCGTGCTGCAAAAGTTGTAGCGAATTTTGAAGAACGTCAAGCCATCATCGACCAACAAGTCAAAGCACTTGCTGATGAAGTCAATGCGATTGCGATCGTTCCTGCTGATTTACGTGATGAAGTGACCGCATTGGTTGAATGGCCAGTTGCGCTTCGTGCAAGCTTTGAAGAACGTTTCCTTGCTGTGCCTCAAGAAGCATTGATCACCACCATGCAAGACAATCAGAAGTATTTCTGTTTGGTGAATGCTGACAATAAACTTCAACCTTATTTCATTACTGTTTCAAATATTGAGTCTAAAGATCCAACTCAAATCATTGAAGGGAATGAGAAAGTTGTACGCCCTCGTTTGTCTGATGCTGAATTCTTCTTCTTACAAGATCAAAAGCAACCGCTTGCATCTCGTAAAGAAAAATTAGCCAATATGGTTTTCCAAGCACAGTTGGGTACGCTTTGGAATAAATCTGAACGTATTGCCAAATTAGCTGTGGCTTTATCTGCAATCACAGGTGCGAATCCTGCGGATGCTGAAAAAGCAGCACTGCTTGCAAAATGTGACTTAACCTCTGAATTGGTCGGTGAATTCCCTGAACTTCAAGGTATTGCGGGCACTTACTATGCACGTATTGAAGGCGAGAATGATGAAGTTGCGGAAGCTTTAGGTGAGCAATATTTACCTAAATTTGCAGGTGACGTTTTACCTCAAACTAAAACTGGTACGACGATTGCCCTTGCTGATCGTTTAGATACGCTGACAGGTATTTTCGGTATTGGTCAAGCGCCTACAGGTTCGAAAGACCCGTTTGCTTTACGTCGTTCTGCGATTGGTATTTTGCGTTTAGTGACTGAAAACAATCTTGATGTTTCGATTGAAGAATTGATCAAGCTTGCTTTGGCTGCTTATGGCGATGTATTGAAAGACCATGACAAGACTTTAGCGGATGCGGTTGCATTCCTTGAAGGTCGTTACCGTGCGAAATATGAAGACCAAGGCGTTGCTGTTGATGTGATTCAAGCGGTTCAAGCGCTTTCTCCAAAATCACCACTTGATTTTGATAAGCGTGTGACTGCGGTGAATCATTTCCGTAGTTTGCCTGAAGCTGCTGCTTTGGCTGCTGCGAATAAACGTGTTGCCAATATCTTGGCGAAAGAAGCTGCACCTACGGGTGAGATTGTTGAGTCTAAATTAGTTGAAGATGCTGAAAAAGCACTTTATGCAGAGATTCAAAATATCCTGCCTGTGGTTCAACCGCTTTTAGCTGCAAAAGACTACACGGCTGCGCTTTCTAAGTTAGCTGCGTTACGTGCGCCAATTGATGCATTCTTTGAAGGTGTGATGGTCATGGCGGATGATGCGGATTTGAAAGCTAACCGTTTACGTTTACTGGCGCAGCTGCGTGATTTGTTTACCAGTGTTGCGGATATTTCGGTGTTGCAGCACTAAGCTGAATGATTGAAATAAAATGGGAACCCTGCTAGAAATAGCAGGGTTTTTTAATACTAAGAATAAATCAGCAGTAATCATAATGAATGCCTCTCCAATTAAAAAGTTTTACCGTATTGATGCTTACCTTGTGCTTTGCCATACCCTTTTGCTGGCATTCGGTTATGGCCTATGGAAGCTGCATCCTCATATACCAACCAAACCGGATATGAGTGGCCTATTCTTTATGATTATTTCTATTTTGGGCAGTTTTGCAGGACTGATTGTACTAGGTGTGACCCTGCCTCGTTTAGACCGCTCTGTCCGCAATTTATCAGTGAACAAATTTGTTTTGGCATTGCTGTATTGGGTCTCCAGTACCGCCATTTTTGTGCTGTTTGGCATCAGCAAATTCTTCTTCAATAATCCGCTCGTTCTGCTGATTTTTGTTTTGCTGTTTTTCGGCAGTGTTTATCTTTCGGTGATCCGCCTTGCAAATATGCGTAAAAAGGACTGGCTGATTTTAAGCGGGATTTTTGGAGCTATTGCTCTGTTTTTCTTTTTGCCGGAGTTTTAGAAAACGGCTTAAGCAAAAGATGCTGAGATCGGTTACGTTTACCAGCTCAGTTACGTGACTTGTTTACCAGTGTTGCGGATGTGAATGTGTTGTAGCACTAAACAACACAGATTGCAATTGATCAAAAAAAATACTATAAAGATAGTGGGTTTTTTATTAACCCATTAAAAATAATTTATAGGGGGTAATAAAAATGAGCGTAACTATTAAAGAATTAGAGATAAAAAATTTTAGATCATGTAAAGATACTAAAGTTTTAATGAAAAACTTTACAGCGCTTATTGGTTATAATAATGCTGGAAAATCAAACATAATTTTGGCGATTAAATTTCTTTTAGAAGGACTAAGTGCGAAAACATTTAACTACTACACAAATGCTAATAACCATGATGACCCTATAATTGTCACGGCAACTTTAATTAATGTAAAAGAAGAATTATTAAATCTACTAGAAGAAGATCATGCTACAAAGCTAAGACCATTTATTATTAATGAAGAGTTAAAAATTCAAAGATCAACATTTATCGAAAGTAATGGCAGGCAAAAAATTGTTGTTACATTATTCAATGGCAATGAATGGAAACCTATTCAATCTGGTATTGAACAATCAATTATAAAAATATTTCCTAAATTCATCCATATTGAAGCTATGTCTGATGCTCAGGAGGACTCAACAAAAAATAAAAGTGGTACAGCTATATCTAAACTTCTTGATCTTATCTCACTAGAAGTTCAGGAAAATTATCAGGAGCAATTCTCCTCTAGTTTAGCTATAGTATCAGAATTATTATCCCATGATGGTGAACAACGAATCGATGCGTTATCTACTGTAGACGCAGGAATCAATCATATTTTGCATAATTTTTTCCCTGATATTTCTGTAAAACTACATTTCCCAACACCAACGATTGAAGATATTTTTAAAAATGGAACTATTAAAATTTTTGAAAATGAAACAACTGAAAGGGATTTTTCAAATTTTGGACATGGTAGCCAACGTTCAATTCAAATGGCTTTGATACGCTATTTAGCAGATATTCAACAGAGCAATCCAAATTTAAGAAGATCAAATACTATTATTTGTATTGATGAACCAGAATTATATTTACATCCAACTACTATTGAATTAGTCCGTGATGCTTTGATCACTTTGGGTGATTTTGGCTATCAAATCATATTTTCGACTCATTCAGCGAGCCTTTTGTCTGCTAATCATGCAGTTAATGCAATCCAAATTTATAAAAATTCAGAATTAGGAACTCAAGCAAGACAACCAATTTCACATATCATTAATCAGATTTCTCAAAATCGATTCGCACAACTTAATGATGCCTTTAAATTAAATAATGCATCTCACATTTTCTTTAGTGATGAGGTTCTTCTAGTTGAGGGTAAAACTGAATTACGTGTATTACCGAATATTTATTCAAAAATTAAAGATCGCCCTTTTCACTTAAGAAAAATTGCTTTAATTGCGGTAGAAGGAAAACACAATTTAATTCCTATGCAGAAAGTTATTCAAGCTCTCGGTATTCCTGTTCGTATCATTGCTGATTTGGACTTTATTGGTAATTGTGCATTTTGGGAATTAATTGATAAAAACAATGCAAAAGATTTCGAAGATTTTAGAAAACTCGTTCAGGAATATAAAGATCACCCTGATTTACAAATAGATCTAGAACACACTATCAACTGCGATACTTTACGCCAAATTAAAGCAAAAAAATTTAATTCCATTGCTTTATTTCCTGATGCGAAACTTATAATTCAAAATATTCATAATTCTTTAAAAATTAAAAATATTTATATTTGGAAAAAAGGTGATATTGAATCTATTTATGGTTTTAATTCTAAGAAAGAACAAGAGTGGAAGCAGTTTAACTCTGCATTAATAAATAATGAAACCCCTTTAGAAAGCTTGATACATGACTTTGAACATCTCCAAGATGCTATTGAATGGATAAATTAACATTTTCAGGAATAGGCAACTCCTTCTTAATTCCCTATACTCAAACCAACAACACTCAACAAGAAAGAAGCTTATGAAACTGAAAACGCTCATTTTGACTGGTCTTGCGGGTATCGCACTTACAGCATGTACAACAGCGCCAAAAATTCCAACGCTGGACTTAGGGGTTCTGCAAGAAGTCAGCGACTTGGACGTCTATCCAAATACCACCAATAACAAAGCCAAACTAACCAAATTTGATGACAAATGCGTGATTGAATTTACCGGCAACCTGGAAGCCGGCAAAGTCATTGAACAGTGGTCATTCAAAGGCTATACCCTGATGACCGGCGGTTCGGCAACCTTCGCCAAAGACGGCACCAGCACTGCCACCAAGTTTGACCTGCATGCGCCAGACGTGCAAAAGAACTTCCTTGCGCTGCGCGGCAATTTCGCAAAAGATGCGCTGGCGCAATGTGACTGACCGGCGCGCCGGTTTCATCACCTGCAGCGGCCCGGCTTGCAGGTGATCCCTCCTTTCAGCGGCGCTGCAAAAGCCGCCTTGCAGAACAGCCCCCATTTCACTTTTGCCGATCAAGCATCAAAGCATTCTGCTGTATAAATTTCGCTACGCGCGCATGCAAGCTTTAAAAGCATGCTTATAATGAGGCCCTGAACCGGGCTTTAGGGCCTCTAAGACAACACATAGATAGAGGCCTGCGCCATGAAAATTTTCAGCCATATATTAAAAACTGCGCTCTGTGCAGGCTTAGCCCTAGCTTCGGCCTCACTGTGGGCGCAGACAGCGCAGCAAAGTCAAAAGCCGGTCAAGCCTTATGGCAGCAACCCGAATATTTTCCATGTCTGGGCCTATAAAACCCAGGAAGGCGTGCTGGGCACCGCTAAAAAGGCCGGCGGTGCGGCTGAGCGGGGCGTTGCCAAAGTGAAGCCGTCCGTTGATCAAGCCTGGGATAATACCAAAGACATCGCCAGCAACACTGTGCATAAAGTGGATGAAGGCGCGCAAAAAGCTGCGCAGAATGCGAATGCCAAAATTCAGGAAACTAAAGATGCGATTGGCGGCAAGCCGCAGCAGTCGGCGCCAATTGAGCAGCGCCCTTTAAGCGAGTCTTCCTCGGCCGGCAGCCCAGCTGCACCGAAAAAAGCAGCGCCTGCAGGCAGTTCAGCGCCTACGGCTTATCCGGTGACGGATCTGTAAGCCTGCAGCGGTAAAAGCTGATAAAAAACGCCCAGCATGATGCTGGGCATTTTCATTTTTAAGCCTGCTCTGTGAATAGAATGATATCTATCAATGCAGAATCAGCAATACAGCGCCTGCGCAAAATCCAGCGGAAGCATGGCACATCCGCTTCTATTCCAGATTAGCTGTCAATTCACTTTGCGGATCGGCAGGCCGGCTTGAAACGCCTCGGCATTTTCAATCAGCTGCTGCACAATGCGCTGCCGGGCATCGACACTGCCCCATGCGCTGTGCGGGGTAATGATCAGATTCGGAATGCTGCTGTCCAGCAAGACATTGCCGTCTGTAGGCGGTTCAACTGTTAAAACATCGGTGGCTGCGCCGGCAATCTGCCCCTGGCGCAAGGCATCGGCCAAAGCCTGCTCATTCACCACGCCGCCGCGCGCGCAGTTGATTAAAAACGCGCTGGGCTTCATTTTAGCGAAAGCCGCGGCGTCGACTAAATCCTGCGTATCTTCGGTCAGAGGGCAATGCAGGCTTAAAAAATCCGCCTGCGCCAGCAGCTCGGAAAAAGGCACGCGCTCCGCAGCCGCCGGACGCTTCGGCAGCGAAGCGACTAGGACTTTCATGCCAAAAGCCTGCGCCAGTTTCGCGACGGCTTTGCCCAGCTCGCCATAGCCGACCAGCCCCAAAGTTTTGCCGGACAGCTCAATAATCGGATAGTCCAGCAGGCAGAATTGGCTGGCTTTGTTCCATGCGCCGTTCTGCACAGCGCGGTCATACTGCCGGAAAGAAGCGGCTAAATTCAGCATCAGCATTAAAGTGTGCTGCGCCACAGCAGCTGTGCCGTAGCCTTGGCAGTTGCACACTGTCACGCCTTGGCGCTGGGCCTGCGCCAAATCAATATTGTTCGTGCCTGTGGCTGAAATTAAAATCAGCTTCAGCTGCGGGCACTGCTGCAGGGTTTCCGCATCCAGCGGCGCTTTGTTGCTGATAATGGCATCGGCATGCTGTACCCGTTCCAGCAGCTGCTGCGGCGCAGTGCCGGGATATAAAATCAGCTCATCAAAAACCGCATGCAGGCCGCTGAAGTCCAAGTCATTTTTATCCAATGATTCATAATCTAAAAAAACCGCCTTCATCTGCATCCTCTCGCTGTTATCCCTGCTGGCCCAATCCGGCAGCTTATGGCATTAAAGCCAAACCGGGCCTGCATTTCAAGGCAATTCCGCTGCAGGCATAAATAAGCCCGCTATTTTGCGGGCTTATCAATATGCTTGTCTAAATCATTGCGCAGCGAACGGCGGATTTTAATGGCGACATACACCGCCAAAGCCGCCAGCACAATCAGGCTGAGCGCAAATACGGCCAGCGCCGGCGGATAAGCGCCTTCGGCTTCCCGCGCATGGCTCAGGCCGGAAAACAGCGCGGAGAATATCAGGAAAAACGCAGCAAGCGCCGGACGGGACTGCATACTGATCACCCTTATATTTTTAGAAAGCCCATTGTTATCGGCAGCATCCCCTGCTGCGCTTTATTTGATCATAGCCCGATTGCAGGAAAACACAATAGGCTATTTTTCAGGCTAATTCTTTTCCGGCTGCGGCATGAATCTGCTGTGCTCATCCAGCGCGTCACTGAAATGCGCAGCGCCAAGCTCATCGGTGCTCAGGTTCTGCGCCTTATAGCTGATGACATAGCAATCGGCATATTTTTTCATGACCAGCGGATGCATGCCCAGCGGCAGCTCGTCCTGCTGCGGCACCAGCTTCATCATCTGGCGGTCATTCATAGCCACCAGATAGGACTGGTCATTCCAGCTGATCTGCACCAGCCCATTGCCTTTGGCGTAAACCGGAATCAGGAATTTATGATTCAGGGCAATCGCGCCGGCGGCGTAGCTTTCCACTTTCTGGCTGATGACATTAAATACCAGGCCATGTCCATAGGCGTCCTGCAGCAGGCTGCGCTTTTCCTGCGGCATGCTGACTTCAATGCCCAGTTTGGCCAAGTCCTGCTGATCAACCTGCTTATTGCTGAACAGCTCGCGCAGCAAGGCCTGCTTCTGCTTGGCATCAAAAAACTGGCTGTCCAGCGCCAGATCATTGCTCTTCAGAATATGGCCCAGCGCTTCGCGGTGGCGCGGCAGCAGGCTTTCAATCACTTTGCGGTAATAGAATTTGCTGTTCTTTTTTACCCGGCGCATTTTCCGGTAAAAATAGCTGGCCTCAAAAGGATGGAGCAGGAAGTCATGCACCAGCTCCGAGCTGGCCAGAACTGCTATCGCATCGTGGCCGGTATAAGGCAGGTGCAGCAGGTGCGCATGCGGAATCAGCGGCTTCAGATGCTCAACATGCACGCGGTCCGCCGCATAGTACGGGTCAAACACCACAATGTATTCGCACTCGGGCGAAACGTCCTGCGGCTTAATCTGCATGCTGCCGTTGAGTTCCGGCTGGTAGAACATGTTGTAGCGGGTATCTTCCACATCATCCGGGTCAATCGAATACTGCGGCACCAGCGCCACCACGCGCTGCGCATGCAGCAGGCTGGAATATTTAATGGCCGCATAGCCGCCCATCGAGCCGCCGTAGGCGATGCGCTGCTGAAACGGCGCGATCACCGGCTGAATGCTGTCCAGCATGGCGGCGATGGAACGCTCAGGGAACCATGACTTCTGCTTCGGCATAATGCCAATCACATTAAAATCAAATTTGTGCAGTGATTTTTCAGCATTCACGCTTAAGCCTTTGGCCCGCGTAATCAAATCGCCAAAGGAGAAAATCAGCTCTTCGGACGAACCTTTAAGGAAAATGACCCGAATCTGTTCATCTTCAAAAATAATCTGTTTATCCATCATTGCACCGTTATCAAGTCCTTCTGCATCATTCATGAAATTCCATACGCTGTCAAAAGCCGCCGCACAGGGGAATATGCTATTTTATAGAGGAGTCAGGGATTAAAAATTGCAGAATATGACACAATCACTCCATCCTGCCGCAGAAAAAGGCTTTAGCGCTGCCGCGGCGCTGTATCAGCAAGCGCGCCCCAGCTATCCCGCCGAAATCAGCGCGTGGCTGCAGCAGCGCTTGAATTTAGGCCCGCAGGATGCGCTGCTGGATTTGGGCGCAGGCACAGGCAAGTTCCTGCCCTGCCTGAAAGCCGTCAGCGCCAATATCACGGCGGCTGAACCGGTGCCTGAAATGCTGCAGCAGCTGCGCCTGGCGCATCCCGAGGTTGAAGCCGTACAGGCATTCAGCAGCGCGCTTCCCCTGCCAAGCCAGTCGGTGCGGGCAGTGTTCTGCGCGCAGTCATTCCACTGGTTCGCCACAGCTGAAACTTTAGCGGAAATTCACCGCATTTTACAGCAGGACGGCGATCTGGTGCTGATCTGGAATCAGCGCGATATCCGCACCGGCTGGGTCAAGGCTCTGGCCGATATTCTTGCCCCGCTTGAAGGCGATGCGCCGCGCTGCCGCAGCGGACAGTGGAAGCAGGCCTTTGAGCAGCAGCCATGGTTTAAGCTGGAAGAGGAAATGACCTTCAGCCAGCTGCATCATGGCACAGTAGAGCAGGTGGTGTCCAAGCGCCTGCTGTCCGCGAGCTTTATCGCCGCCCTGCCGCAGGCGCAGCAGCAGGCGCTGAAACTGCAGTTTGAACAGGCGGTTTTTGAGCACAGCGGCAAGCGGGCGCAGGATGAGATTGATTTTCCCTATATCACCCAAGTTTATGTCTTTAAAAAAACAGCCGAGAAATAAGGTGACCTATGCGACCAGCGCTTAAAATTTTATGCCTGCCGGCTTTGGCCAGCGCAGCCCTGCTCCTTGCCGGCTGCGACCGCAGCAAGGAAGCGGAAAAGCCGTCCGCGGAAATTACCCAGGATGACCAGATCATGCGCGAGCTGGCTTCTGAGCCGGTCAAGGCATTCGCCAAAACGCCGGATGATGCGCAGGACATTCAGGCATTGACTGACTTTGACCAGCGCTTCAGCGCCGTCAGCGATGACATGGAAGACGAACTGATGCAGATGAAGGAAAACGGCTCGCTGACGCCGGAATTCGCCGCGGCGCGCAAGCGCGACAATATTCAGTCTGCGCTGCGCATGCTGAAGGAGCTGGATTTGAAAACTGAACAGGGCCGCTATATTCAGGGCCTGATGTATCAGTACTGGGATACTCAGGGCAAGCTGCTGGATCAGCCACAGGCTGAGCAAAGCGCGCAAAAGCCAAGTGAAAACATTCAGGGCTTAGGGCAGTTTATCCATGCGCAGGAACAGCTGGATCACTGGCAGGCGCAGTATCCGGAACTGACAAAGCCCGCCAGTTAAGTAATGCTGATCAGTTAAGGAGTTTCGCAATAAACTTCTGAACTGACGGGCTATTCACGGCGGAGTCCTGCCTTTTTTAAATTCTATATTTGGAGCCATTGCTGTCCCATATAGCTAATTACCTAAATAGCTGCCACACAGAAAACCTAATAAAATCATATTTTATGGGAAATTATGTTTGGTACAGACTTCGAAACTTAGCGGTATAGCTAAGTTCTCTTAAACGACTCCGTGAAAATCCCCTTAGCTTCCTAGACCCTTGAGTAAAATAAACTTCGGATACGCGTGTGCGGCAGGGATGCCGCACGTTGCCCATCACGGCAAGGACGCCGTGCATGGGCAGCAAAAGACTTTTGCTCCTTTGGGTCTTTCCAAAGGAGTATCTTGCCTGCGCAAAGGCATTGAAACTTTTAAAGCAAAATGAGGCAGTGCAAGCATCATCGTTATTGCCGAAATAATTAACGTGACTAAAATCCAGTGCAATCATATTTTATAGGCAATAATGCGTAATATAGACTTTAAAATTTAGCTATAACTGATCCCAGCAGCTGCGCTCAGGCCTTTTCCAAGGCCAACTCCCGCCTAGAAACTTTCAGGCCGTTCCGCATACTGCGGCAGATCATCCGCAATCTGCTCCCATTCCGCTTTGGATGCGGTGAAGATATGGCAGACCGGGCGCTGCGCAAGCGGCGTATCCAGCGTGCCGATGCGCAGGCGGTAAAAGTCCGGCGTCTCGGCTTTGATACTGATGACCGGCGAACCGCAATGGCCGCAGAAGCAGCGCTGCGTGCCGGCGCTGGAGGCAAACTTTTTCAGCGCATCCTCGCCGGCAGTGAAGGTGAAATCCGCCCGCGCCACCGGCGCATTGGCAGCATAGGCCGTGCCGTTGGCTTTGCGGCACTTGGAGCAGTGGCACTGCATAATGCCGCCGATTTTTCCATGAATTTCATAGTGCACCGCGCCGCATAAACAGCTGCCGGTATATTTTTCTGCTGTGCTCATATTTTTTCATTCGGCTGGAAGGAAACATGAACATAGCATGCCGGCAGTGCAAAAATGCCGCTGCTCAGACCTTGGCCGATAAATATTCATGCACGCCGTGCCCGGCGGCCCGCCCTGTGGCAAAACATGCGGTCAGCAGGTAGCCGCCGGTCGGCGCATCCCAGTTCAGCATTTCGCCGGCGCAGAACACCGCAGGGTTGGCCCGCAGCTGCAGCTGAGCGGTCAAGGCTTCGGGCTTAATGCCCCCCGCGCAGCTGATGGCTTCTTCAATCGGGCGGAAACCATTTAAGGGAATGCGCAGCTGCTTAATCCGCTGCGCCAGCTGTTCAGGCTGCTGCCAAAACTCTTTAGCCACCAGTTCACGCACCAGGCTGGCTTTGGCCGCATCCAGCCCGGCTTTGCGCCAGACATTGCTCAGCGACTGCTTTTTGCCGGGCTGCAGCTTTTTCGCCAGCTGTCCGGCGCTTTGATCCGGCAATAAATCCAGATGCAGCGCCATCGGCTGCCGGTTTTTCGCCAGCTGGCGCAGCGCCCGGCCCTGCCTGTAAATCAAGCCGCTTTCCAGGCCGTAATGCGAGATGACAATATCGCCTGCAGATTTTTTCGCATGCTCAACCCACGCCTCCACCCGCTTCAGGGGCTGGCCAAACACCGGCTGCATGAATGCAGACCAGCGGATTTCCACGCCGGCATTGCTGGCCTGAAAAGGTTCAATATCCTGCGCATTCAGCCACTGCTGCCATGCGCCGTCACTGCCGAGCTGCGGCCACGACACCGCGCCGCAGGCCATCACAATGGCGTCAAAAGCTTCGCAGCAGACACTGCCCTGCAGCAGGTCTTTCAGCTCCAGAACGTTCTGCTGCAGGCTAAGCGCCTGATGACGGTAATGGAATTTCACCCCCTGCTGCGCCAGGCGCTTCAGCCAGGCGCGCAGCAAAGGCGCCGCTTTCATTTCAACCGGAAACACCCGGCCGGAAGAGCCGATATACGATTCAATGCCTAAGCCCTTCATCCAGTTTTGAATCCAGGCCGCGTCCCACTGCCGCACCCACGGCGCCAGCCATTCCGCCTGATCATAGCGCTGCAGGAACTGCTCAGCCGGCTCAGCATGGGAAATATTCAGCCCGGTCTTGCCGGCCATTAAAAACTTGCGGGCCGCCGAAGGCTTCTGCTCATAGACATGCACGTCATAATCATGCCGGCTCAGCACTTCCGCCGCCATCAGGCCTGCCGGGCCTGCGCCGATCACTGCAATGCGCCCGCCCATTTATTGCACCGCCTGCTCAGGCTTTTGGCCCTGCAAAGGCTGGAAATCATCAAAACGCGTCGCATAGCCTGCAGGCTTAGTGATGATCAGCTGCTGGCACAGCTCACCGCGCTCTAAATACTTGATTTCAAAGTGCGTGCGCGCCGAATCCTGCGCAACCGCTTCTTTGACAAACGGCAGTTTCCAGACTTCAATCAGCTGCTGCTGCGCCTCTGCGATATACTCAGGAATATTGCTGGCGAGGGTAATGCGGCCGCCAGCCTGCAGGCGCGACAGCAGGAATTCAAAAAACGGCATATTCAGCCAGCGCTGCGCCGGGTTATGCGGCTCCGGATTCGGATACAGGATAAACAGCTGCTCCACTTGCGCCGGAAACAGCGCATGCACCGCCCAAGGCACCGCATCCGCATGTACAGGCTGCAGATTGCTTTGCCCTTCTGCGTCATGCTGCTTCTGCATGCAGAGGAATTTTTCCCGCGTGCGCTCGACCGCAATCAGCTGTTTTTCCGGATTCTGGCCGCTGAACAGCAAAGCATGCCGGCCTTTGCCGGCGCCTATTTCCACGCAAACCGGCTGGCGGGCAATGGCTTGAAAATCGCGGGGGGCATGCATGCGCTGCGCTTGAAATTGACGAATCGGCATAATCAGATCAAACTAATAAAAACGGCATCAGTCTAACAATTGCGGCCGTATTTGCCTAATTGAATCCTCTGTTTTTGCTTGGAGCTGCTATGCCTACTACCCTGACTTGTCCGCGCTGCGGTGAACTGACCGCTTGGGAAAATAATCCATACCGGCCATTCTGCTCAGACCGCTGCAAGCTGATTGATTTAGGCGCATGGGCCAATGACCAATACCGGCTGCCGACTCAGGATGCGCCGCAGGCCGAGGCCGGTTCAAGAGATGATTTATTTTAAATCAGCTTTTAAACCGCTTCTGAATTTAAATTTAATTTACAGAATCATACAGCTGTCATCAAAAGCCCCTATCCTGCCCCTATAAAAACTAAAATTTTTCAGGGAATTTCTGCATGAAATTGGGGATGCTGTATGTGGCGCTCTGCCTATTTGCCCTGCTGGGCGCAGGCAGCTTATGCGCGGGTCTGTATCAGGCCGACCTGCTGATCTGCGCGGTCGGCATCCTGCTGATTTCCGCGGCCGGACTGATTTTTTTAGAAGCGCGCAAGCAGCAGGCCGATCCATTTAAAAAAGACTGATGCCTGCATCAGCCGTTTTGCGGCAGCTTAGCCGGCTTTGCCCGCCACAAAGGGATTATGCTGCTTTTCAAAGCCAATGGTGCTGACCGGGCCATGGCCGGAAATAAACTGGGTTTCATCCGGCAGGCTGAAGCATTCGCGCTGAATCGAATCCAGCAGCTGCTGATGGTCACCGCGCGGAAAATCCGTACGGCCAATCGAGCCTTTAAACAGCACATCGCCAGTCCATAAAAGGCCGTAATTGCGGTTATAAAACATCACATGGCCGGGGGTGTGGCCCGGCGCAAAACGCACTTCAAAGGCTTCATTGCCCAATTTCAGGGTTTCCCCGCCTTCCAGCCACTGCGTCACCTGCACTTTTTCCGGAACCGGAAAACCGTAGCGCGCGGACACTTCCTGAATCATGTCCAGCCAAAAAGCGTCTTCTTTATGCGGGCCAATCACCGGCACATTCCAAAGTTTTTTCAGCGCGCCGGCCGCCCCGGCATGGTCTAAGTGGCCATGCGTCAGCCAAAGCGCCTGCACTTTCAGGCCCAAAGCCTCAACTTCGGCCTGCAGTTTTTCCGGCTCGCCGCCGGCATCAATCAAAACTGCTTCTTTGCTTTCAGAGTCCCAAACAATTGAACAGTTTTGCTGAAATGCCGTAACCGGCACAATTTTGACTTGCAGCATTTGGCTGAACCTCAGAATTTCAGTGGGCTAATATGTGCTTTAAGGCGTCAAGATTAGCCTGAAGCAGGCTGTTGAGCAATTGCAAATGATCCGCGCGCGCGTTCAGCGCCGGAATATAGCTGTAGCTGCCGCCGCCAGCGGCGGTAAATAATTCCGCATTCTGCAGGGCCAGTTCTTCCAGCGTTTCCAGGCAGTCCGCGGAAAAAGCCGGACTGATCACCTGCACCGACTGCACGCCCTGTCCGCCCCATTGCTGCAGCAGGGCGTCAGTATAGGGCTTGACCCATTCCTGCTTGCCGAAGCGCGACTGAAAGCTGATGGCCCATTGCTGATCGCTCAGGCCCAGCTCGGCAGCCAGCAGCTGCGCCGTCACGCGGCAGCGCTCCGCGTAGGGGTCGCCCTTGTCGGCATAGGGCTGCGGAATGCCGTGAAAGGACATCAGCAGCTTTTCCGGCTGCCCATGCGCAGCCTGATAATCGCGCACGCTTTGCGCCAGCGACTGAATGAATAAAGGATGCTGATAATAGTCGCGGATAACCGACAGGCCCGGCAGATTGCGCTGCTGCGGAATCCATTTGGCCAGCGCGTCGTACAGTGGCGCGGTGGAAGTGGCCGAATACTGCGGAAACAGCGGCAGCAGAATCAGATGGTCTTGCGGATCCTGCGCCAGCTGCTGCAGCAGCGCGCCGATGCCTGGATTGCCGTAAGTCATGGCAGGAACGACATTCAAGTCAAATTCAGGATACTGTACAGTCAATGCAGCTTTAACCGCCTCCGCCTGCTGCAGCAGGATTTCCCGCATCGGAGAGTCGCTGTTCCACACCATGGCATAGGCATGCGCAACGCGCTTGGGCCGGAACGGCAGAATGAACAAGCGCAGGATCAGCTGCCAAAGCGGCTTGGGAATTTCAATCACGCGCTGATCCGATAAAAACTGCTTCAGAAACTGGCGCACTGCGGGAACGTCCGGCGCGTCCGGCGTTCCCAGATTGGCCAAAATAACCGTGATTTTTGCTTTCGCTGCAGCAGACATCAAACCCTTCCAATTAACCTGAACAGCAGTACTGTAACAGTTTTACCGCGCCGCGCTAAAGGGATTAATAGGAAGTTTTAACCTGAAAAACCCGCTCATTATCCAGCAAATTGCTTTCCATCAGCTTCTGGGCCTTGGGAGTAATCCGCCACAGCATGCGCTGCCGGTCATCGCGGCCGGACTGGACAATCCATTCATTCTGGCGCATCTGCATCTTAATGCTGTGCAGGGCGCGGATATTGATCTGCGCGCGGGCGACTGCATGCGCGCGCGGCATTTCAGCGCGCGCGTCCTTCAAGCCGGTTTCATTCAGGTATTCATTCATGCGCTTGGAAAAGAACTCTTCCGGCGTCGGATGAACAAAGGTCGCGCCCAGAACCGACAGCAGCTGCGCCCAGGTCATTTCCTTCTGAACTTTCAGTTCCTTGAAGTTGCCGTCCTGATAGGCATGCATGCGGTATTCAAACGCAAAAACCTCATGCATGGAAACTTTCGGCAGGCTGAGGAAAGGGTCGGCTTCGCGCTTGCCGGACTCGGTTTCCAGCTGCTCCAGCTTGCTTTTCAAGCGGTCAATTTCGTCCTGCAGCACTTGGGTATTCTGCGGGCGCACCCAGCCCAGCACCGGATAGCGCTCCAGCATCTGCGGCAGGTTCAGGCGCACCGCCATTTCCAGATCGCGCAGGCTGCGGTAGCTGAAGACCTGATCCGCTTCATGCTGCAGCAGCTTGCGGAATTCCTGAAACTTTTCACGCAATTCGGCTTTATCGTCATGCAGGGCGGCGTCGCGCGCGGCTGGGTCATCATGCATGAACACAATGACCGGCTTCTGCTTGGTCACGGCGTAAATATATTCCAGATGCATATAGCCCACGCCGGACACCGACTGCTCGCCGTAGGCGCTGCCCAGCAGGATCACCACATAGTCGCAGTCATCAATCTGGCGGCGCGCAAAGGCCGTGCTTAAAGGCGTGCGCTGTTCCAGCCCCCACGAAAAAAAACCCATGCCCACCAAAGTCTGGGCCAAAATCATCCGCTCCGGCTGCATTTCGCTGCCGGAAGTTGAAATAAAAACCTGATAACGCTTATCGAGCATTGGTTATCCTCTTCCAATTGCACACTGCAGCGTGATGCAGCTCAGTCCTGCACACTGCGCGCCGCGCATATGACTGCCCCAATATGAATACTCAATCCATACACAGCTATTGCTTAAATCTTTCAAAAGGCTAACTTAATTTATCTGGCGGTTAAATGCCAATATTATTAATGCTCCAAGTCAGATCCGGCTGAATCAGATGCCTTAAAACCGGCTTTAAAGCATCCGCATTCTGGCCGCTGACATAGCACGCTAGCCGGACCGCATTTTTACGGTCTTGTTCAAATAATAACTCATTTTTAATTAAAATGCGGGCCGTTTGACGCGCAACGGCAAATCCTGAATCAATTAATGTCAGTTTCTGACCAAAAATGCGCTGAATCGCGGGTTTTAAAAACGGATAATGCGTGCATCCCAGCACCAGATAGTCCGCGCCCTGATCCACCGCCGGCTGCAGAATCTCCCGCAGCGTCTGCAGGCAGGCTGCGCTCATTTGCGCCCCGGCTTCGACAAAGGGCACCAAGTCCAGGCAGGTAATCGGCATGACCTGCACCTGTGCAGGCTGGGCAAAGCGCTCCACCACATCTTTAATCAGCTGGCCGCGGAATGTGGCCGGCGTAGCCAGCACCGCCACGGTTTTGCTTTTGCTCTGCAGCACCGCAGGCTTTAAGGCCGGCACCAGGCCGATAATCGGAAAATGCTCGCCGTAATGCGCGCGCAGGTAATCCAGGCTGAAGGCTGACGCGGTATTGCAGGCCACCACCGCAGCTTTGCAGCCCTTGCGGTACAGCCATTCAACCGCTTGCGCGGTCAGCTCGCGGATATTCTGGTCATCGCGCGGCCCGTAAGGCACATGCGCAGTATCGGCAAAATAGACAAAGCGCTCATTCGGCAGATAGCGCGCAATTTCCTGCGCAACCGACAGCCCGCCCACTCCCGAGTCAAAAATGCCGATCGGCGCATCCGCCGCGGCTTTCGGCATTGGATCACGCAACGGATAAAGGGGATGAATGGCTGTCATAGCTTCAAATTCAGAAGTTGATATTCAGATGGAGCAAGCTTAAACCTCAGGCGCCTAATTGCAAGCGGAAATCGCCGCTGCGCAGGCTTAATATGGCTTCTCCCTGCGCATTTTCAAGCAGCTCGCCCATTGCAATTAAATGCAGAAAAGCCGCCCGCTGAATCAGCGCATTGATGCCGAAGCGCACAGCCACATAAGGGCGCGCCTCTCCGGCAAATTCGCGCAGGAATACCGGATGCGCCTCACCGACAATAATTTCATCCTGCGCGGTGGAGGTCAGCCGGATATAGGTTTTGCCGTCCAGCTCAAGCTGATCGGCCTGATGGATGAACAGCGGCTCATCCTCCACCTCGATTTCAATCTGCTCGGCAGGGGTTCTTAAATAGAATTTTCCGCCCTCTTTCCACAGCACGCGCGAGAACAGATCGATCAGCGCCTGGCGCTTAATCAATTGACCCTGATGCCACCATTCCCCATTGGCTTTTACCTTTAAATCCATGGCGCCGCAGTGCTTTGGGCGCCACTGCTCCAAAGGCAGGATTGACTTTTTGTGACCGGACTGTCCATCTTTTGCGTATTGTGCAATATCCATTAAATTCCTATCATCGCTAATCGCTGCCTTTTTCGTCGGATTTGGTGATTTTTCGTGATTATTCATGAAGCAAGACCCTGCTGACGGGAAAATAATATGATTCAGCCAATTGGCTAGCATAAGCTTTAAAACTATACTAGCCCACAATATAAAAGACACGATAGCAAATTTGTGTCTAGGAATTCAGAACACTCATGGCAGCGCCCTTGCATAGAAGAGTCAGCAGCGGTTGCCACCTTTAAACCATATGAGGAGTCCTACATGGAGCACATCGAACGCGAATCGATGGAGTTTGACGTAGTCATCGTTGGCGCAGGCCCTGCCGGCCTTTCAGCGGCGATTAAAATCCGTCAGCTTGCAATTGAAAATAACCTGAACGATCTGTCCGTCTGTGTCGTGGAAAAGGGCTCCGAAGTAGGTGCGCATATTCTTTCCGGCGCCGTGCTGGAACCGCGCGCAATCAATGAGCTGTTCCCGAACTGGAAAGAACAAGGCGCGCCTTTGAATGTTCCGGTGACCGAAGACAGAACTTATTTCCTGCTGTCTGATGAAAAGTCGCAGGAAGCGCCGCACTGGATGGTTCCGAAAACCATGCACAATGACGGCAACTACGTGATCTCTTTAGGCAATGTGGTGCGCTGGCTGGGCCAGAAAGCCGAAGAGCTGGAAGTCTCCATCTTCCCGGGCTTTGCGGCGTCTGAAATCCTGTACCATGCAGACGGCACAGTCAAAGGCATTCAAACCGGCGACATGGGCATCGGCAAAGACGGCGAGCCGACGCACAATTTTGCGCCGGGCTATGAGCTGCACGCCAAATACACCTTATTCGCTGAAGGCTGCCGCGGCCATCTCGGCAAGCGCCTGATTGCCAAGTTTGATCTGGATAAAGATGCAGATCCGCAGCATTACGGCATCGGCATCAAAGAGCTTTGGGAAATTGACCCGGCGAAGCATAAGCCGGGCCTGGTGATGCACGGCGCAGGCTGGCCTTTAAGCGAAACCGGCTCTTCAGGCGGCTGGTGGCTGTACCATGCGGAAAACGGCCAGGTGACACTGGGCATGATCGTAGATTTATCTTACGAAAACCCGCATATGTATCCATTTATGGAAATGCAGCGCTGGAAAACCCATCCGCTGATCAAGCAGTATCTGGAAGGCGGCAAGCGCATTTCTTACGGCGCGCGCGCCGTGGTGAAAGGCGGCTTCAACTCGCTGCCTAAATTCACCTTTGCCGGCGGCTCTTTAATTGGCGATGATGCAGGCTTCCTGAACTTCGCTAAAATCAAAGGCTCACATACAGCCATGAAATCCGGCATGCTGTGCGGCGAAGCGGTATTTGAAGCCATCAAAGCCGGCGTGGAAAAAGGCGGCGACCTTGCGGTTGCCCGCGTGACTGAAGGCGAAGACTTCTTTGCCAAGGAATTGACCGCCTATACCGACAAATTCAACAGCAGCTGGCTGAAAGAAGAGCTGTACAGCTCGCGCAACTTTGGCCCTGCAATGCATAAGTTCGGCCAATGGATGGGCGGCGCGTTCAACTTCATCGACCAGAACGTGTTTAAAGTGCCGTTCACGCTGCATGACTTGGCGCCTGACTTCAGCGCACTGAAAACGGTAGATGCCGCCAACGTCAAGCCGAATTATCCGAAACCGGACGGCAAGCTGACTTTTGACCGTTTATCTTCTGTGTTTGTATCCAACACTGTGCATGAAGAAAACCAGCCGGCGCACCTGAAGCTGACCGATGCTTCTATTCCAGTGAATGTGAACCTGCCGAAATGGGATGAGCCGGCGCAGCGCTACTGCCCTGCCGGCGTGTATGAAATTATGGAAGAAAGCGACGGCTCTAAGCGCTTCCAGATTAACGCGGCCAACTGCGTGCACTGCAAAACCTGCGATATTAAAGATCCGTCGCAGAACATCACTTGGGTAACGCCTGAAGGCGGCGGCGGCCCTAATTACCCGAACATGTAATTAGTACCCTAACATGTAATTAGTGCCCGAAGATGTAATCCCTGCTGAGAGATATAAACCCGCGAAATGCGGGTTTATTTATTTTTAATCACTAAATCATATTCTTTACGAAAATTAATCTTTCCGCCATATGCATCCCTAGTTTGACCATCAATCACAACCTTGTAAGATCCAACTTTTTTTGGAGTCCCGGTAATTGCAATGGTATTATCTGCATATGGAGGAATGCCAATACCTTCATTTAGAGTCAGTCCAGAAACAGAATCAAAATTAGCATCTACAAATAAAGTCTCATTAAAAATAACTTTCTCTATCTCAATTTTTTCATTGTATACCTGACCGATGTGCCCCTCAGGCAACTCATTTGGAGAAATAGAAGGGGAACTGTTGCAACCTAAAATAAAAAAAACTGAGAATAAGCATAAATATTTAGCTCTCATAAAAATTACCACCCATTTTTTTCAACGACAGCAAACTACGATAGAGTTATTGTCTTTATTCTTTAAATTAAATTTTAATAATGGTGGAGCCAAGCCGGCTGACCACATTCAGGCAGCATTACAGCCATATCACTCAAAAAATGAGCATGGTTTTTTTAATTTGATGTCAACATAAAAGATGCTCCGGACTGATGCGGAGCATTTTTTGCAATGGGGCTTAGCCTTTTTTGACTAAATAATGGAATTCCTTATTGCCGTTTTCATCTAAACGCTCTTCCTGCAGCAGCAGTTCATGCCCTAAATGCATGCAGAATTTCGGAATGTCCCAAGAAGTGGAGTTGTCTGTCGCGAAGACTTCCACCACATCGCCCGATTTAGACTTGCGGATGGCCTGATGCAGCATCATCACAGGTTCCGGGCAGCGCAGCCCGCGGGTGTTGAGTTGAATCGCTGGAGCAGCCGCAGATTCAGACATTGCAAAACTCTATTCAAGAAAATCCGGCGCATTTTAGCATACTGCACCGGGATTTTTCCCATCAGCGCTTCATTCCTGCCGGCAGCTGCGCCGATGCAGCCAATGCGCGCCCTGCGCATCTTTAAAAAATTTCTTTAAATTCAATCATCCGCCTGCCGCCTGAACTTTTCAGCAAAACTCGCCAGCATGCAGATAGACAAGCGGTTTTTCTAAGGTATGATAAAATCATGTTTTTTAGATATTAAGAGTCTTCAGGAAAGATCATGCACGAGGAATCAGGCCCGTCGTGGGGTATGCGCGGCTTACGCAAATGGCTAGGCACTGCGCCGGAAACCCGCGACGAACTGTTAAAATTAGTACAAGATTCACGTCGTTTTTTAGAACCCGATACCGTTGCAATGCTTGAAGGCGTACTTGACCTTCCTGCAACCAAAATCCGCGAGGTGATGACGCCGCGCACCGCCATGATCAGCCTGCAGGAAGATGATGAACTGCTGGATATCCTGCATGTGCTGATCGAGTCAGCGCATTCGCGCTTTCCGGTGTTTTCATCCGATCAGCCGGACAATGCCGTCGGCATCCTTCTGGCCAAAGACCTGCTGCCCTTCCTGACTGAACGCAGCGGCAAGGTCGATGTGCGCGCGCTGATGCGCCAGCCGCTGTTTGTGCCGGAAAGCGCCCGTTCAGATCAAGTGATGCGCATGCTGAAAAAAACCCAGACCCATATTGCGATTGTCATTGATGAATACGGCACCACTTCCGGCCTGGTCACGCTGGAAGACATCCTGGAAGAGATTGTCGGTGAAATTGAAGATGAGCACGACAATGCCGATGAGGAAGCGCAGTACATTGTGCCGGACGATGACCCAAAAACCGCAAATACCTGGCTGGTTCAAGCGCTTACACCAATTGAACACTTCAACAATGTTTTAGATGCTGAATTTTCTGATGATGAAGTGGAAACTGTGGGCGGGCTTCTGCTTCAGGAAATTGGCCTGGTAAGCGATTTGCAGGGTCAAGTGATTGAGCTGGAAAATTGGCAGTTTACGATTCTGGAAGCAGATGCGCGCACCATCCATCTGATTCGAGCTGTCCGTAAATGAGAACTTATTTTAATAAGCTGCTAAACCCCTCAGAACAACAAAAGCAGCTCCCTTTAATTTACCCGCTGCTGATTTCACTCTTTTCCGGCGCCATTTTCAGCTTTGCGCTGGCGCCTTATTATTACTGGTGGCTGGCGCTGCTGTCGCCTGCGCTGCTGTACGCCTGCCTGCGCAAGCGTTCCGCCAGGCAGGCTTTCGGCATCGGCTGGGCCTACGGCTTTGGCCTATGGTTTGTCGGCGCCTTCTGGCTCTACACCTCCATTCATGTCTACGGCGATACCGGCACAGTTTTAAGCGTTGTGATGATTGCCATTATGGCGCTGGCCATGGGCCTGTTCACCGCTGTGCAAACCTGGCTGTACCGGCGCTTCTTCCCGGAAACCCCGCTGACCTTTGCCCCGCTGTGGATTCTCTTTGAATGGGCCAAAACCTGGGTGTTCACCGGCTTTCCCTGGTTGTTTGCCGGCTATGCCTTCACCGAACGCTATCTGGACAGCTATGCTCCGCTGTTCGGGGTATTCGGCGTTTCTTTCGCCGTCATTCTGCTGGCCTGCGCGCTGGTTGAAATTTTAAATAAAAAAGCCTTCTGGATTGTTCCGTCCGCCCTGCTGCTGCTGGGCGCATGGGGCGCAGCGCAGCTGGACTTTGTGCAGCCGAAAGCGGAAAAGCCCCTTTCGGTGTCCCTGATTCAGGGCAATATTCCGCAGGACTTGAAATGGCTGACCGAATACCAGATCAAAACCCTGATGATTTACGCCCAGCTCAGCCGCACCGAATGGGGCCGCGACCTGATTGTCTGGCCTGAGTCCTCCATTCCGCTGTTCCAGTCCGATATTGAGCCGTTTCTGGATGCAATGAAGGCTCAGGCAGAAAAATCCGGCACCGCCTGGGTCACCGGCATTCCGTACTGGGATCAGGCCGAATCCAAAGTTCAGGGCCAGCCGATGTACTACAACAGCATCATGGCGCTGGGCGATGAATCTGAAGGGCTGTATAAAAAGCAGCGCCTTGTGCCTTTCGGCGAATACATTCCGCTGTCCGGCCTGCTGAGCTGGGTATTGCCTGCGCTGCAGAATGACCCGTCGGTGAGCGGCTTTTCCCGCGGCGCCAGCGACCAGAAGCCACTGCTGATCAAGAAGCATGATCTCGGTTCCGCAATTTGCTATGAAGTGGCTTATCCGAACTTAACCCGGCGCAATGCCCGCCAAAGCGACTTTCTGGTGACGGTGTCAAATGACGCATGGTTTACCGGCACAGCGGGGCCTTGGCAGCATCTGCAGATGGTGCAGATGCGCGCCAAGGAAAACGGGCGCTGGTTTATCCGCGCGACCAATACCGGGGTGACGGCATTTATTGACCATAATGGCCATATTGTGAAGCAGGCACCGATAGACCGGAAAGCCGTGCTGCGCGGCGAGCTTCCGGCCATGCAGGGCGAAACCCTGTACATGCGCCTCAGCGACTGGCCAGTTTTAGGCTTCTCCGCCCTGCTGCTGCTGCTGGGTTGGTTTTACCGGCCGCGCAAGGTGGATGTTTCATTTAAGTCGCGGCGCTAAGCCTTGCCTGCGCGCTTTGCCCTGCTGCAGTTCTGGCTGGCAATGCGCGGATGAACATGCAGTCCAAGAAAAAAACCGGAGCAATGGCTCCGGTTTTTTTATGCGGCGGCGGCTTAAATTTGGCTGGCCAGATAAGCCAGCATGCCGGCCAAAGACAGCATGGGCAGATAGCGGTACGCCTGCACTACGGCATGTTCAAATGCCGTTTCATGCTGCTGCTGCAGTTTCGCCGCTGTTGCTTTCAATGCGGACCAGAAGCTTAATACCAATAATGTGCTCAGCAGGCTGGCGGCGAAAAAGCCCACCACAATCTGGCTGCTGCCCTCGGTGCTTTGCCAAAGATGCAGCGCGCCTTGACTGAGCGGCAGAATGCTTAAAACCAGAAGAACAGATTTCAGCATCGCCCAATGAAACTGGTTAATTTCATCCGCTAAGATTAATGCTTTCATTCCACCCTCCTTTGGCTGAAAAAGTGCCGTTAGAAATATTATGCAAGGTTTTATTTAAATGAAAAGCTTATCTTTCTTCATATTTTACGATTATTGTAATCAATAAAACTGGGAATAATTCTTATTATAAACCTCAGGCCGGGCTTATTTTAATATTATGTTTAATATCAGTATTTTATATTAAAATTGATAATCAAGAGTGATTATCGCTTCACTCAATATGGAAAATTCCTATTCAGTGAAGCGGTTTATGCCATAAAAGCCGAATAAATAATTATTCTCAATTAATGCTTATAGAAAATATCGGCATCATTGCCTTCGCCGCCGGACTGGCCGTCTGCGCCAAATGAATACAGGTCATAAGGGCGCCCCTCAGAACCGGGAATCACATACTGAATGTCATTTTCCCAGCTGTCTTTCGGATAGCCGCCTTTGACATAGCCGCCCGGCAGCCAGTTTTTGGCGGATTCAGGCTTGTTGACCAGCGCGCCCAAGCCGCCGTCCTGCATGGAAGGGAATTTGCCGTTGTCCATTTTGTACTGATCCAAGGCCCCCGCCACGCTTTTCAAGGTGATTTCAGAGGTGTCGACCTTGGCTTTCTCGCCGCGGCCCATCACATTCGGCACAATCAAGGCGGCCAAAACGCCTAAAATCACAATCACCACCATGACTTCAATCAGGGTGAAACCGCTGTGTCTGCTGTTTAATCGATTCGGCTGCATGTATTTACTCTCATTCATTAATGCCATGCTCTACAGAGCTGTTTTAAATTATCAGGTTTAAATCATATTATTCATGTTGACAATCGGCAGCATGACTGCAATCACAATCACCAGCACAATGCTGGCCATCACAACCAGCATCAGCGGTTCCAGCAGCGCCAGCAGGGTTGAAATCAGGGTCGTGACTTCACGGTCCTGCATGTCTGAGGCGCGCTCCAGCATGCGGTCCAGCTCGCCTGAAGCCTCGCCGCTTCGGATCATTTGTACCATCATTGGCGGGAAATAACCACTGCGCTCCAGCTGCGCGGCCAGGTTGCCGCCTTCGGTGACTTTTTCGGCAGCCAGATTGACTGAATCGCGGATCACCCAGTTGCTGCTGACCGCCGCGCCGATTTTCAGCGCATCCACCAATGGCACGCCGGATTTGGTTAAAATTGACAGCGTGCTGGCGAAACGGGCGGCGTTGATGCCTTTGGACAGCCGGCTGAACAGCGGCAGCTTCAGGGTCAGGCGGTCAAAGGCATAATGGCCGGCTGCCGTTCTTAAAAAGCGCGCCAGCAGAAAAATGCCCAGCGCTGCGCCCGCCAGCAGGAACGGCCATGCCACCCGGATAAAATCGCTGGCTTTCATTAACGCCACGGTAATCCACGGCAGGGCGCCCTTGTCCTGATCAAAAGTTTTGACAATATCCGGCACCACATAGGTCATCAGCCCCATCACAATCGCAAAGGACATCAGCATCAGAATCACCGGGTAGATCATTGCCCCCTGCACTTTCTTCTGCATGGCAAAGCGGTTTTCGGTGTAGTCCGCCAGCTGGTCTAAAATCAGATCCAGATGGCCGGAACGCTCGCCGGCGGCGATGGTGGCGATGTACAGCTCCGGAAAGCGCCCGGACTGGCTGAGGGCATTGGCCAGCGAATGCCCTTCCAGCACTTTGGAGCGCACCGACATCAGCAGATTCTGCACATGGGCTTTTTCGTTCTGCTTGCCCACCGCGCGGATAGCCTCTTCCAAAGGAATGGCGGCCGCCACCAGCACCGACAGCTGGCGGGTCAGCAGGGCCAGGTCGTAGGAAGTAATGCCTTTTTGAAACCACTGATTTTGCGCATGCCGGTGTTTCTGCTCGACAGGATCCACCGTGACAGGAATCAGCGCTTTATCGCGCAGCTGCTGCCGGATTTGACGGGCGGAATCGCCCTCAAGCACACCCTTCTGCTGCTTGCCTGAAGCATCTATGGCGGTAAACTGATATGCTGGCATTGCGATGCTCTAATTTTCCAAAAATTTGATCCGCGCAGTTGCGCGCAACCCTTAAAATCATTCATATTCTTAGATATAAATTATCCGCTCACTCTAACACAACTCCGCTTCGATCTCGACGAAATTTAAACAGGACCAGACCGCCTTTTTATGCAAGTTCCAGCCCCTGCCCCACACGCCATTTACCGGGTCCGCGTTGCCGTTCCGGTCTATCTGCATGACTGTTTTGACTACAGCCTGAGCGCCGAACAGTACCGGCAGGCACAGCCAGGCGCGCGCGTTGCGGTGTCTTTCGGCCGGCAGAATCTGGTCGGCGTTATTGTGGAGAAGCTGGCGCCCGACGCGCCGCTCGACCCCGGCATCAGGCTGAAAGCCATTACCGAACTGCTGGACGGGCAGGCCATTTTAGACAGCAAAGTTTTAAGTTTGTTGACATGGGCGGCGCAATATTACCAATTCCCGGTTGGCGAAGTGATTCAAAGCGCGCTGCCGGCGCTGCTGCGCCAAGGCAAGCCTTATAACCTGCTGGCCAGAACATGGAAGCTGCTGGACGGCGATGCCGAAAGCAAACTCAAGCGCTCTGAGCGCCAGCAGGAAGCCTACAAGGTTTTAAAGCTGCATCCTTCCGGCACTTCAGAGAACCTGCTGAATTTGGCCGGCGTGGAAACCGCTGTGCTGAAAGCCTTGGAAAAAAAAGCCATCTGCGAATGCGTGCTGGAAGCACAGGACTTCAGCCCGATGCCGGTCAGCATGGCGCAAATGCCTTTAACGGCCAATCCGGATCAGAAAAAGGCGGTTGAGGCGGTGCTGAAAGCGCGCAGGAAATATCAGGCTTTTCTGCTGGACGGCCTGACCGGCAGCGGCAAGACTGAAGTCTATCTGCAGGTCATGCAGGACGTGCTGAAGCAAGGCAAGCAGGTGCTGGTGCTGGTGCCGGAAATTGGCCTGACCCCGCAAACCGTCAGCCGCTTCCAGTCGCGCTTCCACTGCAACATCGCCCTGCTGCATTCCGGCCTGAATGACTCCAAGCGCCTGCAGGCCTGGCAGGCGGCGCAAACCGGCAAAGCCTCGATTATTTTGGGCACGCGCTCTGCCATTTTTACCCCGCTGCCAAATTTAGGCCTGATTGTGCTGGATGAGGAGCATGACCTGTCCTTCAAGCAGCAGGAAGGCTTCCGCTACCACGCGCGGGATATTGCGCTGTACCGCGCGCATCTGCAGCAGTGCCCGGTGGTGCTGGGTTCCGCAACCCCAAGCATTGACAGCTATGCCCTGGTGCAGAACGGCAAGATGAGCTGCCTGGAGCTGAATCAGCGCGCCGGCGCGGCGCTGATGCCGAAAATCCATATTCTGGATTTAAAAGTGGCGCAGAAGCAGCACGGCATCAGCCAGATGCTGCTGCAGGAAATGAAAAAGCGCCTGGATAAGCAAGAGCAGGTGCTGGTGTTTTTAAACCGGCGCGGCTATGCGCCGGTGCTGATCTGCGAAAGCTGCGCATGGCAGGCCAAATGCCCGCACTGCGACGCCAATTTTACCGTGCACCGCACGCCCTATCAGCATCTGCACTGCCACCACTGCGGCACGGTGCACCGCATGCCGGATCGCTGCCCGCAATGCAGCCACAGTGAGCTGAAGTCCATCGGCATGGGCACCGCCAAGGTTGAAGAAAGCCTGAACGAGCTGTTTCCGGACTATGAGGTGATCCGGGTTGACCGCGATTCGACCAGCCGCGCCGGCAGCTGGCAGAAAATTTACGATAAAATTCAGCAGAGCGGGCCGCTGATCCTGCTCGGCACGCAAATGCTGGCCAAGGGGCATCATTTTCCCTATGTGACTTTGGTGGCGATTCTGGATATCGATTCCGGCCTATTGAGCGTGGATTTCCGCGCGACCGAGCGCACCGCGCAGCTGGTGGTGCAGGTCGCCGGGCGCGCCGGGCGCGGCGAGCGCAAAGGCGATGTCTACCTGCAGACCCTGCGCCCTGAGCATCCGCTGCTGAATACGCTGGTGCAGGAAGATTACCGCCAGTTTGCCCGGCAGACCCTGAAAGAGCGCCAGGCCGCGCTGATGCCGCCATTCCGCTATGCCGCGCTGATCCGCTGCGAATCCAAGGATCAGGCGCTGAATACAGATTTTCTACAGCATCATGCGCAGCTTTTAAGGCAAAATTCTGAAAACACTGTAGATATCTGGGGGCCGATTCCCGCCCCGATGGAGCGCAAAGCCGGGCGCTACCAGTCGCATATGGTGCTGCTGTCGGCCGACCGCGCCAGGCTGCATTTCCATATCCGCAGCTGGTGGCAGGGCATGCTGCAGGCCAAGCCTTCCAGCATGAAGCTGACTCTGGACATTGACCCGCAGGAACTCAGCTGAACCAGCTTTAAGCTTCAAATTCAGAGGCTGCTGCCCGCGCAGCCTTAAAAACCGACCAGGACAGACGCATGCCGCTACTGCTGCAAATCACCCTTTTCTTAGGCGCCTCCCTGCTGCTGGTGCCTTTGCTGAAACGCTTCGGCATCGCTACGGTGCTGGGCTACCTGTTTACCGGCATGCTGCTGGGGCCAAGCGTGCTGAATATCGCCAGCGATGCCGAAGCCATTCAGGAGCTGGCGGAATTCGGCGTCATCCTGCTGATGTTCATTATTGGCCTGGAACTGCGCCCGCAGCGCCTGTGGCAAATGCGCCATTCCATCTTTGTGATGGGCAGCCTGCAGACAGGCATCAGCGGCCTGCTGCTGGCTGTGATCTGCTTTTTTGCCCTGCAGCAGGGCATCGCCGCCAGCATTGTGATCGGCTTTGCGCTGGCGCTGTCCTCCACCGCCTTTGTGCTGCAGCTGCTGACGGAAAAGCAGCAGCTGAATACCGGCTTTGGCCAGCAGTCCTTTTCCATTCTGCTGTTTCAGGACATGGCCGCCATTCCGCTGATTGCCGTCATTCCGCTGCTGGCCGGCACGCAGTCCACCCATCATGGCATCGCCTATTTTGCAGCCATCACCGCCGCCTTTACCGGGCTGTTCCTGTTCAGCCGCTATCTGATGCGCCCGTTTTTCCGCTTTGTGGCCAAAAGCGGCGCGCATGAACTGATTACCGCGGTTGGGCTGTTTATTGTTTTGGGCGTGGTCGGGCTGATGGACGTGCTCGGCATCAGCACTACTTTGGGCGCGTTCCTGACCGGCGTGCTGCTGGCGGATTCAGAATTCCGCCATGAACTGGAAGCCAGCATTGCCCCGTTTAAAGGGCTGCTGCTCGGCCTGTTTTTCATGACCGTCGGCATGACCACCCAGCTGTCGCTGCTGATTGAGATGCCGGCGCTGATCATTGGCGGCGCCTTAGTGCTGATGCTGGTCAAAATGCTGGCGCTGGCTGCGGTTGGACGCTATTTCCGCCAGTCATGGCGCAACAGCCTGATGCTGGCAGCCTGCCTGGCGCAGGGCGGTGAATTCGCCTTTGTCGTGCTCAGCGCTGCGGTCAGCGAAAAAGTGCTGACGCAGGCCATGATGGAGCCGATCACCTTAATTGTAACGCTGTCCATGGTGCTGACGCCGCTGCTGTACTGGCTGATGAGCGCGCAGATCCTGCCGCGCTTAAATAAAGCTGAAGCGCCGCAGTATGATGATATTCCAGACCAGCATCCGCCGGTGATCATTGCCGGCTTCGGCCGTTTCGGGCAGATTATCGCCCGCGTGGCGCATATCCAGCATCAGCCCTTCACCGCGATTGACAGCAGCCTGGACAAAGTCGATTTTGTCCGCAACTACGGCGGCCAGCTGTATTACGGCGACGCCGCCCAGCCGGACATTCTGCGCGCGGCCGGCATTCAGCATGCCAAAGTCTTTGTCCTGGCGATTGATGACATTGAAGATTCGATGAACACCGCGCGCCATATCCGCCTGAATTATCCGAACTTAAAGCTGCTGGTGCGCGCCCGCGACCGCCACCATGTGCATCTGCTGCGCGATTTAGGCGTAGAGCATATTTGGCGTGAAACCTATTTATCCTCGCTGGGCATGGCCTACCAGCTGCTGCGCGATGTCGGCGTCAGCGAAAGCGATGCCTATAAAAGCATTGAGCTGTTCCGCGACTACGACGAACAGCTGCTGGCGCAGCAGCAGCGGATTTATACCGATGAGCAGAAGGTTTATGAAACACATCGTAACGCTTTAGCTGAACTGGAGCACCTGTTCGAAAGCGATGCGCAAATCCGCCAGCCCCCTGCCGGCGTTGACTTGCAGCGCGGTTTGCAGCGCAAGCGCATTGATGTGTCAAGAGATGATCTTGAATGACTTGTGTTTTACAATATTGTCACCATTAAAGCAGGGTTATGGAGAATTTTATGTCTGATTTACGCCAACGCTTTTTTATTGAAGATAGCCCTGTGCGCGGCGAAGTGGTTCATCTTGAACATGCCCTGCAAACTATTCTGGCGCAGCGCAGCTATGCGCCCGCGGTGCAGATTCTGCTGGGCGAAATGCTGAGCGCAACCGCGCTGCTGGCCAGCACATTGAAAATTAAAGGCCGCATCAGCCTGCAGATTCAGGCTTCAGGCACCTTTAAATGGGCAATGGCGGAATGCAATCACTTAGGCGAAGTGCGCGCCTTGGCGGACTATCAGGAAGACCCGCATTTCCAGCAGGCTGAAGACAGCAGCACCGTATTGAAAACCCTGCAGAATCCGGTGCTGTTCATCAATATTGAACCTGAAGCAGGCGAACGCTATCAGGGCATCGTGCCTTTGGACAAGCCGAACCTCGCCAGCTGCCTGACCCAGTATTATGACCTGTCCGCGCAGATTCCAACCCTGATTGTGCTGAGCAGCAGCAGCCAGCGCTCAGGCGGCCTGCTGGTGCAGCTGCTGCCGCGCAACAGCGAAGAGGAACAGCAGCGCGTCGATGAAGACTTATGGCCGCGCCTGACTCTGCTGACCGGAACGCTGAAGCCTGAAGAGCTGACCGATCTGGAAGCCAGCGACATTCTTTACCGCCTGTACAATGAAGAAGATGTGCGCCTGCCGGAAGCGGAAGCGCTGTATTTCGGCTGCACCTGCTCCAAAGAGCGCTGCGCCTCGGCCCTGCAGCAAATCGGCATCCTTTCTGTGCGTGAAACGCTGGAGCATCAGAATCCAATCAGCATGGACTGCCAGTTCTGCAGCGCAAATTACTGCTTCAGCGCCGAAGAAGCCCTGGGGCTGTTTGGCGAACACCTCAGCTGAACCTGATGTGCAGCAAAAAAGCATCCTTCCGGGATAATGCTGATTAGTTAAGGAGTTTTACAATAAATTCCTTAACTTTTTGGCCATTCACGGCGGAGTCTTACCGTTT
>NZ_JAVXCI010000023.1:26430-31453 GCF_036659555.1 Acinetobacter sp. | reverse complement strand
TCGTGCTAACTCTGTTAAATCTTCACTTGTAAATGAATACAATGTAGATCCAGCGCGTTTGGCTACTCAAGGTTTCGCTTGGGATCAGCCGATTGCTGACAACAACACTAAAGAAGGCCGCGCTATGAACCGCCGCGTATTCGCGACGATTTCTGGCAGCCGCACAGTGATTGTAGAAGGTCAGCAAGCTCAATAATTCATTATTGAACTGATCTGAAAAAAGCAGCCGAAAGGCTGCTTTTTTTATTGTAAAATTCGCGGGTAAATTGAAGATTAACTGTATTGAACTGTGAGATCCGCCTTGAGTTTGCAAATTCCTGAACCCCTGCTACATTTGGAATCCAACTGCGGAGTTTTTGCCGTGTGGATGGTGCTGCGGCATTATGGCGTCAATATGGATATTGAGAGGCTTGCGCAGGCCTGCAGGCATGATGCTGAAGATGGCACTTTCGGCATCGGCTTAGCCGTGGCATTGGAAAAGTTCGGTTTTTCCGTCATGTTTCATACGGATGATGATCCGCATATGCATGAAAAGGAGCTGCCGTGCTATGCGGAAGCCCAAAATCTGAGCATTCCTGTGCTGCCGGCATTGAGCTATCAGGGGCTGCGTGATGCAGTTAATATAGGGTGTTTTGTGATTGTGTTCTACGACACTTTGCAGGGCGTGGGCAACCATTCGCTTATTTATGCCATGGATGAACGGGAAGTCTGCTTTTTTGACAGTTTTGACCCGATGCCGGCAAAGGTTTTTGAGCAGCAGCGGAACGCTGAGGGGATTTGCCGTCAGGCGCTGGTGATTGAGGGCAGTTCATTTGCCTTGCGCTACAGTTAAGCTTAAGCGCAAAAGCCTGCGCGCCGCACCTTGCGGCTGATCAGTTTGATTGCAATAAAAAAACAGCCCGAAGGCTGTTTTTTTATTGATGCGGAAACTTAATCGTCGCTGTCCACGCGCATTGGCTTGACATCCATTTCGCTGTATGGAATCAGCTTGGTTTTATGCTTCCACTTGTAGCCCAGCCAAATGATCAGAAACAGCGGAATGCTGATGTAGGTTGAAGCAAGGCCCAGCCAGTCAATTTTTCCGCCGATCAGCGCTTCATAATTTTGGCCTAGAATAATGATTGAGCACAGGATGAAGGCGAACCACGGCGCAAAAGGGAAAAACTTGGCTTTATAGGCCAAATCATCCAATTTATAGCCCTGCGCCAGATAGCCCTTGCGGAAGCGGTAATGCGAAATCGCAATGCCGAGCCAGACAATAAAGCCGCACATGCCGGACATATTCAGCAGCCAGTTGAAGACTTCCTGCTCGCCGATAAATGTGGTTAAGAAGCACAGCGCAGCGATTGCCGTGGTGGCGTAAAGCGCATTCATTGGAACGCCGCGCGGATCTAACCTGGCGAACCATTTTGGCGCGCGGCCTTGGCGCGCCATGTCAAACAGCATGCGGGTAGATGAATACATGCCTGAGTTGCCCGCAGACAGAATAGCGGTCAGAATTACCGCATTCATTAAGCTGGCGGCGAATGCAAAGCCGGCTTTTTCATACAGCAGGGTAAATGGCGAAAGCGCAATATCTGCGCTGGAAGCCGCCTGCAGCAGGCGCGGATCATCATAAGACACCAATGTGCCGATAATGAAAATGCACACCACATAAAACAGCAGGATGCGCCAGAAAATCTGCTTGATGGCGACAGGAATGGTTTTCTGCGGATCTTTCGATTCGCCGGCAGCCACGCCGACCATTTCGGTGCCCTGGAATGAGAATCCGGCAATCATCGCCACGCCGATCATGGCCTGCAAGCCGCCGACGAAAGGCGCATCGCCTTTGGTCCAGTTGCTGAATGTCGCCATGCCCGGCGTCAGCATGATTTTAACAATCATCGCCATGCCGATAATGATGAATGCGATGATGGCCAGTACTTTGACCAGAGAAAACACGAATTCGCTTTCGCCGAAGCCTTTGACAGTGAGGCAGTTGATCCCGAAAATAATCGCGAGGAAGAGGGCGCTCCAGTAAAATCCGGGCACATCCGGAAACCAGAATTTCATAATGAACTGCACCGCAACCAGTTCAAAGGCGACGGTAATGGCCCAGTTGTACCAGTAGTTCCAGCCCAAGGCGAAGCCGAAACCGCCTTCGACATATTTATTGCCGTAGGTGAAGAAAGCCCCTGAAGTCGGGTTGTGCGTTGCAAGCTCGCCCAAGCTGGTCATCAGGAAGTAAATCATGACGCCAATCAGGGCATAGGCCAGCAAGGCGCCGCCCGGGCCGGCATTGGCGATCGTGGCGCCAGAAGCGAGGAATAGGCCTGTTCCAATTGAACCGCCGATTGCGATCATATTCAGATGGCGGGCGCCCAGCTTCCGCTTGAGGTGCGCCGGTTGAGTCGTTTCGCTCATCGTTGTTCCTTAATATTTTTTTGAGTGCTGGCAAACAGCACTTTAAAGCCTTGCTGATCGGCTTTGGTTATGCATTGGCCGAAGTTCTGCTCAATTAATAATGGGTAATTCAAAAAGCGGTTGGCGACAATCCATAATTCGCCGCCGGATTTCAGATGGCGCCGCGCTGTTTTGCATAAATTTTCACTGGCATTGTAATCGGTATGGATGCCCTGATGGAATGGGGGGTTGCTGACGATTGCGTGCAGGAACAGCGGCGCATCCTCTATGCCGCTGACTGCCTTGATTTCAAGCTGTTCGGGCGCAAGATTGTTTTTGCTGAAGGTCAGGCGGGTGGAAGCCAAAGCGAAAGCGTCGACATCCAGCGCAAAAATGCGGTTTTTCGGGTTCAGCTTGGCCAAATAAGCACTGATCACGCCGGCGCCGCAGCCGAAATCGGCAATTTTACCGGAGCTGACCTGCTGCAGATGCGGCAGCAGCGCGGCTGTGCCGATATCCAGCCGGTTTTGGCTGAATACGCCCGGCAGCGCGCAAATGCTTAAATCGCCTTTCGGCGTATTGACCGTATATTCCTGCACCCAGCTTTCCAGCGGCTTGAGTGTTTCGGTAATCTTGGTGGTGAGCTGCCACATTTGGCAGTGGCGCGCGCTGTCCAGCTTGACGGCATCGCCATAAGGCAGCAGCTGCTTGGCTGCGCGCTCGACGCCGCCTTTTTTCTCGCCGACTAAGAAGATGGATGAGCCGGCTTTCAGCCTGCTGGCCAGATTGTGCAGGATGTAATTCAGCAGTTCTTTTGATTTCGGCACAAACACAATCGCCTGCTCAAATTCCGCTTCAGGCAGGGTAATGCCGAAATGCACCTGGCTTTGGCGGTTCTGAAAGTGCAGATATTCGTTATAATTCCAGGTCCAAAACTGCGCCTCAGCATGGGGCGGCAGCTGCGCCTGCAGCTCATCGCAGGGCGCGTTGACAAGCAGGAGGGGGCCAGTCAGGTAATCTTGCTGACGAAGAACCACTTCACTTCTCGGATCCATTGTTTGCTGCTCCTAAGTAAAAACGGCGCCCAGGCAACGCTGGGCACCGTGCAAACTGAAATGAAATTATTTCTTCGTTTCAGGAAGAATAATGTTGAGTAAAAGCGCTGCGATGCCGCCTGTGGCGACGCCTGAGCTGAAAATATTGCGGATTAATTCCGGAAGGTGCTCCAGAATCTGCGGCACTTGCGCAACGCCAAGGCCCAGCGCCAGCGAAATGGCGATAATCAGCAGGGCGCGGCGGTCTAATTGCACGCCTGACAGAATATTGATGCCGGAAGCTGCGACTGCGCCAAACATCACCATGACTGCGCCGCCCAGCACGGCCTGTGGCACAGCCTGAATGACGCCGGCCACGGCAGGAAACAGGCCGAGGATCACCAGCAGGGCTGCAATCCAGATGCCGACATAGCGGCTGGCGACGCCGGTCAGCTGAATCACGCCATTATTCTGCGCGAATACCGAGCTGGGGAAGGTGTTGAAAATGCCGGCAAGAAAGGAGTTCGCGCCATTCACCAAGACGCCGCCTTTAATGCGCTGCATCCATTGCGGGCCGTCAACCGGCTGGTTGGACAGTTTGGATGTCGCGGTAATATCGCCGATTGCCTCTAAAGACGTCACCAGATAGATGAATGCCATTGGGATGAACAGGCTCCAGGAAAAGCTTAGGCCGAAGTGCATTGGTGTTGGAATCTGCACCAGCGGCGCATCTTTCAGGCCGGAAAAGTCCAGATGGCCCATAAAGCCGGCAACAATGTAGCCAATCACCAAGGCAATTAAAATAGCGGAGCTTTTGATCCAGGTGATGCGCACGCGGTTCAGCACAATAATAATCGCTAAAACCGTGCAGGACATAATCAGGTTGTCTGCATTGGCAAAAGTTTTATCGCCCATCGCCTGATAGCCGCCGCCCATGCTGATCAGGCCTTCCTTAATTAAGGTCAGGCCAATCAGCAGCACTACAATGCCTGTCACTAAAGGGGTAATCAGCTTTTTCACCCACGGCAGGATGCGCGACACCCCCATTTCAATGAATGAGCCTGCAATCACCACGCCGAAAATAGAGGCCATAACCGCTTCAACCGGCGTGCCGGCAGCCACCATGGCGGAGCCGATGCCGATAATCGGGCCGATAAAGTTAAAGCTGGTGCCTTGGACAATCAGCAGGCCTGCGCCAAACGGCCCGGCTTTCTTGCATTGCAGGAATGTGGCAATGCCGGAAATCACCAAAGACATGGAAAGGATCATGTTGGTGTCTTGCTGGGAAACGCCCAAAGCCAGGCAGATCAGCAGGCCGGGCGTGACAATTGGCACAATAATGGCCAGCAGATGCTGAAATGCGGCTAAAAAAGCGATAAACGGTTTGGGGCGGTCATCCAGTCCGTAGACTAAGTCGAGCTGGCCTTTAGAATCGGGAGATTGATTTAAATCAGACATGTGTCAAGGCAAATAGAGGCTAGGTGGCGCTATTCTAATCTGATTGCAGCGCTTTACAAAACCAAAAGCGCGCCGGTCATCAAAAAAATCGGTATTGTCAATAAACTGTCACTACTAAATTCTATTATTTTTCTGTATAATTTGCCCTC
>NZ_JAVXCI010000023.1:0-26357 GCF_036659555.1 Acinetobacter sp. | reverse complement strand
GCAATCAGGTGCACTTGGCGATCGTGCAGGCGAGATTGAGCGTGTCATGGATTCGGGTGCTATCGAAAGTGAACGCGGTATTACCATTCTTGCTAAAAACACTGCAATTAAATGGACTGATGCTCGTACGAATACTGAGTATCGTATTAACATCGTCGACACCCCGGGACACGCAGACTTCGGCGGTGAAGTTGAACGCGTAATGTCTATGGTTGACTGCGTACTGCTTCTGGTTGACTCTCAGGAAGGCCCGATGCCGCAAACCCGCTTCGTAACGCAAAAAGCGTTCGCGCGCGGCTTGAAGCCAATCGTGATCATCAACAAAGTTGACAAGCCAAGCGCGCGTCCAGACTGGGTAATTGACCAAGTATTCGACCTGTTCGACAACCTTGGCGGTACTGACGAACAGCTGGACTTCCCGGTTGTTTACGCTTCAGGCCTGCGCGGTGTTGCTGGCCCTTCTCCGGAAGAGCTTGCTGACGACATGACGCCATTGTTCCAGACAATTGTAGACATCGTTGAACCGCCGGCAGTTGACATTGACGGCCCATTCCAAATGCAAGTGTCTTCACTTGACTATAACAGCTTCGTCGGCGTAATCGGTGTAGGCCGCATTCAGCGCGGTTCTGTTAAACTGAATACACAAGTCACTGTAATTGATAAAGAAGGCAAGACACGTAACGGCCGTATCTTAAAAATTATGGGTTACCATGGTCTAGACCGCGTTGACGTTGAAGAAGCGAATGCAGGCGATATCGTTTGTGTAACAGGTATTGATGCTTTGAACATTTCTGACACAATCTGTGATCCGAAAGCTGTTGAAGCGCTTCCGCCGCTTTCTGTAGACGAACCTACAGTTACGATGACTTTCCAAGTCAACAACTCACCGTTTGCCGGCAAAGAAGGCAAATTCGTAACTTCACGCAACATCCGTGAGCGTTTAGACCGCGAATTGATTCACAACGTAGCTTTGCGTGTTGAAGATACTGACAGTCCAGACCGTTTCAAAGTTTCTGGCCGCGGTGAGCTTCACCTTTCAGTTCTTATTGAAAACATGCGCCGTGAAGGCTTCGAGATGGGTGTATCCCGTCCGCAAGTAATCTTGAAAGAAGTTGACGGCGAAAAGCAAGAACCGTATGAAAACGTGACTTTCGACGTTGAAGAACAGCACCAAGGTTCTGTTATGGAACAAATGGGTCACCGTAAAGGCGAAATGACCAATATGGAAGTTGACGGCAAAGGCCGCATCCGTATTGAAGCAACTGTTCCTTCACGCGGCTTGATCGGTTTCCGTTCTGAATTCCTGACGATGACTTCCGGTACAGGCATCATGACGTCAAGTTTCTCGCATTACGGTCCAATGAAACAAGGTACTGTTGCGAAGCGTCAAAACGGTGTGCTGATTTCTATGGTTCAAGGCGTTTGCCTGGGCTATGCATTGTTCACACTGCAAGACCGCGGCCGCCTGTTCGCTAAACCGCAGCTGGAAGTTTACGAAGGCATGATCATCGGGATCAACTCCCGTTCAGACGACATGACTGTTAACCCAACGAAAGCGAAACAGTTAACTAACGTGCGTGCATCTGGTACAGATGAAGCTTTAACATTAGTTCCTGCAATTGAATACACGCTTGAACAAGCGCTTGAATTCATCGAAGATGACGAGCTGGTTGAAGTAACGCCGAAGTCAATCCGCATCCGTAAGCGCCATTTGACTGAGAACGAGCGTAAGCGCAACCGTTCAGGCAAATAAGATTTAACATAATTGCAGCGCTGTTAGGGCTGCATGAGTGAAAAAATGCTGCTGAGCTATCGGCAGCATTTTTTTGTTTAAAATTAGCAAATTCATATATTAAAGCAGGGTGAATCCGAGTAAATTACAAGGAATTCATCATGCTTATAGATGAAACTGTGTGATGCAGTTCATGTAAAACTAAATAAAAACCGTATCGGACATTAGCTGGAGATCAAGATGAGTATTGTTCAAGAATTTAAAGAGTTTGCCATTAAAGGCAACATGATGGATTTAGCGATCGGCGTCATCATCGGCGGCGCTTTCGGTAAAATTATTGATTCACTGGTTAAAGACATTATTATGCCTCTAATCTCTGTGATTACTGGCGGCGGTGTTGATTTTACGCAGAAATTCTTTGTGCTAGGCAGCAATCCTGATAATTTGCAGTCTTTGGACGCGCTGCAGAAAGCCGGCGTGAATGTTTTAACCTACGGCAACTTTTTAACCATTTTCCTGAATTTCCTTATTTTGGCATGGGTGGTTTTCTTGCTGGTGAAAGTCATGAACAAAATGCGCCGCAAACAGGAAGAAGCGGCTCCGGCGCCTGCGCCGACCCCGGAAGATATTGCACTGCTCCGCGAAATCCGTGATGAGCTGAAAAAGCGCCCGCAGGCGTAATTCCGGTTTTGACCTAAAACGGCGCTCGATGCGCCGTTTTTTATTGTCTTCGCGCTCTGATTTGAGAGCTGGAGATTAATATATTGCAGAATAATGCAGCGTCACTATTTGATCGTAGTGAATACACTGCTTTTCCATATGCTGTTGACCATCTTCCTATTGATGAATTTAGATATACCCTGAACGGGCATTACCATAAACATGAAATGCTGCGGCATTATAGCGATCTATATAACCTTCAAACTGATATTCAGTTTCGTTTGAAAGAATATAATCTAAGTCTTTTACGACAGTTTTAATGGTATTTAAATTTTTCTTTAAATTCATTTGACTAATTGCAATGTTGCTAATTAGGCTGGTATTTTTGATTATAAGGTATTGTATTTAATTGAAAATATATTTTTATTTTCACCTCTCCCTAGCCCTCTCCTAAAAGGAGAGGGAATCAGAATCGCTGGATTAATCCATCCGGAATTTGATTTCCAGCAGATGCCAGCCAAACTGGCTTTTAATCGGGCCGTGCAGTTCGCGTTCAGGCAAGGTAAATACCGCCTTATCAATCGGGCCGACCAGCTGGCCTTTTTTAATATCGCCAAGCTCGCCGCCTTTTTTGCCGGACGGGCAGGTGGAGTGCTGCTTGGCGATTTTGGTAAAGTCAGCGCCCGCTTTAATTTTCTTTTTCAGCTGTTCACAAAGGTCTTTATCTTTCACTAAAATGTGGCGGACGATGGCAGACTTCATGCTTTATTTCCTTTCATTGCTTTCTTGCTGGCTATTTTAACCGGTTTTAAAGGCTGGCATTCAGGGCAGAATACGCTGGCGCGCTGGCCCAGTTTTAAATTCTGCAAAGCGGTTTCACAGTTCACGCACATTTCGCCGGCACGGCCATAGGCCAAAAGCGTCTGCTGGAAATAGCCGTTTTCGCCCATGGCATTGCTGTAATCGCGCAGGGTAGAGCCGCCAAGGCCTATGGCCTGTTTTAAAATGCGCTTAATTTCAGCCGTCATTTTCTGCACCTGCTCAAATGTCAGCGCAGAGGCCGGCTGCGCCGGGTGAATGCCTAGATTGAACAGGCTTTCAGTGGCGTAAATATTGCCGACGCCGACCACAATATGGTTGTCCATCATTGCCACTTTAATCGCGGTATTTTTGGTTTTGAATTTATTGAACAGGTATTCGGCGTTAAATTCATCGCTGAGCGGTTCAGGCCCTAAAGGGTCAAGCAGCTTGGCTTGGGCTGCCTCATCCAGCCAGAGAATGCAGCCGAAACGGCGCGGGTCATGGTAGCGCAGGTGCATCTCTTCAAACTGAATAATCAGATGGTCATGCTTGCGCAGTTCTTCATGGCCGCTGCAAAGCCTGAAGCTGCCGGACATGCCTAAATGCCAGAGCATGCTGTCCTGCTCAAACTGCGCCACAATATATTTGGAACGGCGCGTCAGCTGCATCAGCTTTTGCCCAGCCAGCCGGCTTACATCTTCCGGGATTGGCCAGCGCAGGCTGTGCTGGCGGACATCAACCCGCTGCACGGTTTGGCCAAGCAGGGGCAGTAAACTGGTTTTGGTGGTTTCAACTTCGGGTAATTCAGGCATGCTGCTGCGTTAGGCGGTAGGGAGATGCGGATAATATTGGGCTGAATGCTGAGGATTGCAAGCTTAAAATAGCGCTGATCATGGCGCCTTGAATTTTTCCGGCCAAAGCTGCGATGCACAAAAAGCCGCAGGGGAGAATGGCGCCGGTTCAAGCCGGAAGGGATGCAGAGGGCGTAATGCTGATCAGTTAAGCGAAGTTTCATTATTGCTGATTGATAAATCTCCCCTAACCCCTCTTTGAAAAAGAGGGGGATGAACAGCATTGCTGTGCAAGGAATTCAAGACTGTATTGAATTTCAAAATACTCCCTCCTTTGAAAAAGGTGAGCAGCACTGCTGCGCAAGGGGAGGTTTAAAAATGCTTAACTGACTGGCATGCGGCGGCGGCTGTCAGCCTGTATGGTCTAAGCGTGTGCCCAGCGTTTCTAAATGCATATCGAACTGGCCGCTTTTGCGGTCTGAAAAATAATGCTGCAGCGTGCGCTCTACGCTTGGAAAAGCCAGCTCGCTCCATGGAATTTCGTCTTCACTGAACAGCCTTGATTCAATGGTTTCTTCGCCTGCGCCGAATTTGCCTTCAATCAAGTCGGCTTTAAACAGCACATAAATTTGGCCAATGCGCGGAATATTGTACATGCAGTACAGCTGCTGAATGCTCACTTCGGCCTGCGCCTCTTCACGGGTTTCGCGGGCTGCGCCCTGCTCCATGGTTTCCAGCAGTTCCATGTAGCCGGCGGGCAGCGTCCACAGGCCATAGCGCGGCTCAATCGCGCGGCGGCACAGCAGCACTTTATCCTGCCACAGCGCTAAAGCGCCGCAAATCACTTTAGGGTTCAGATAATGAATAAAACCGCACTGGGTGCATACACGGCGGACTTGGTGGTCGCCAAGAGGGATTTTTTCAGCTGTGGTATTGCCGCAGTTCGTGCAGAAGTTCATATTCAAAGTCAATGATCGGGCTTAGCGCCAGCATAACTGAAAAATAGAACTTTGGCATCATTTCTGAGCGGAGGCGCAAAAATTGAGCTATGATGAAATCAGCGGAATAACAAAGAGAAGCGCGGATGGATGATCGCTCATTAACACAGAAACTGCAGCAAAGCCTGCGGTTTTCCCCGCGTATACAGTACGCGCACGCTGCTGTGCTGATTGCGGTGACCGATGAAGCTGATCCTAAAATCCTGCTGACGCGCCGTTCGGCCTATCTGTCCAATCACGCCGGTGAAGTGTCTTTTCCCGGCGGCAAGCGCGACCCGAATGACACCAGTAACATTGTGGCAGCCTTGCGTGAAGCGCAGGAAGAAACCGCGCTGAACCCGTTTGACGTGCAGCTGCTGGGCGACCTGCCCATGCAGAAAGCCAGAAACGGCATGCTGGTCAAGCCGGTCGTCGGGCTGATCCCGCCGCAGGTTGAGCTGATTGCGCAGCCGTCAGAAATAGACCGGATCTTTTTTGCCTCGCTGGAAAAGCTTATGCAGGCGCCGCCGGTTCCTTATGAAGTGCGCTATGCGCATCAGTCCCTGTATTTCCCCAGCATGCGGGTGGAAGATGAAATTGTCTGGGGGCTGACCGCACGCATGCTGGTTTCGCTGTTTCAGTACGGCTTAGACTATCAAAAAGACTGGCCGTTTTTAGTCAATTCGCCCGCATTCACGCTGCGCTGAAACGGCAGCGGAATCATCAGTTGCGAGCAATTTTTTCAGGGAAGAATCATGCTGTATAAATTTGAAGGGCATGCGCCGCAAGCCGCGCATCAGCCTTGGGACGGCTGGGTGGCAGACAGCGCCACGGTGATCGGGCAGGTTGAACTTGGCCGGCAGGCCAGCGTCTGGTTTGGCGCAGTGATCCGCGCAGACAACTGCCGGATTAAGCTGGGCGATTTCAGCAATGTGCAGGAAAACGCCGTGCTGCATACCGATGCCGGCATTGAAATGCATATCGGCAATTACGTCACTGTCGGCCATCAGGCCACGCTGCATGGCTGCACCGTCGGCGACAACAGCCTGATCGGCATCAATGCTGTGATCCTGAACAATGCCGTAATTGGCAAAAACTGCATCATTGGCGCCAATGCGCTGATTCCTGAAGGCAAAGTCATTCCGGATAATTCCGTGGTCATGGGCTCGCCGGGCAAGGTGGTGAAAACGCTGGATGATGCCGCGGCAGCTAAATTGAAGCAGAACGCCCTGCATTACGCCGCGCATTTTCCGAAGTTCATGAAGCTGGAGCCTGCGCAGCTGGATTAATGCAGCCTCATGATTGCCTAAGCCCGGAATCTTCTGGGCTTTTTTGTATCCAAAGTTGGAACCTCTCGCGCAGCACCGGCGAGTGGAGTATCATGTTCGTCGTTTTTTAGACTGATTTAATTAAGGTTGTGCATGAAAGTGCTGGCACTGGAAACTGCCAATGAGCAGTGTTCCGTCTGTATTGCAGATGAAAATCAAGAGCTTTATTTCCAACTCGATGCGCGCGCGAAGGCACAAACGCAAACGATCCTCCCTTTAATTGAGCAGGGCCTGGCTGAAGTAAATATTCAGCTTACAGACTTGACTGCAGTGGCATTCAGCCGCGGGCCGGGTTCGTTCAGCGGTGTCCGCATTAACGCCGCGGTCACGCAGGCGCTGGCCTGGGCGAATGACCTGCCGGTGATACCGGTTTCCACGCTGCAGGCGCTGGCGCAGGCCGCCTGCCGCACAGCTGGCCTGACTGAAGTGACAGCCGTGCTGGATGCGCGCATGCAGGAAGTGTACATCGCCAGCTTCAAGCTGGATGAACAGGGCATCATGCAGCCTGTAAGCGAAGAACAATTATTAAGCTACAGCGCGGCGCAGCAGGCGGCGCAATTCACACTGATCGGCTCCGGTTCAGATTTAGTTAAGCCAGAACAAATACAGTATAAAGCTGTCAGCGCAACGGCGCAGGATATCGCGGCCATCGCGCGCGCGCATGCGCAGCAGCGCAGCTGGGTGCCGGCGGAATATGCCTTGCCTGTCTATCTGCGCGATAATGCATGGAAAAAAATCCCGGAACAGGGCAAACCGTAATTAGGAATTGGTATGGATCTTTTACTGCTGCTTAAAGCGGCAATTATGGGCATTGTTGAAGGCATTACTGAATTTCTGCCCGTTTCAAGTACGGGGCACTTGATTTTAGCGTCCGAGTTAATGAATTTCTGGACTAAAGAGAAAAGCGATGTTTTTGTCATCGCTATTCAGATGGGCGCCATTGCTGCGGTTATTTATGAATACTGGTCACGGCTTTGGGGCGCCGCCACCGGCATGTTTACCGGCGAGGAAAAAGGCCGACGCTTAGGCTTCAGCCTCATCATGGCGTCGATTCCAATTGTGCTGGTCGGCCTGACCTTTGGCCAGGCAGTGAAAGAGCTGCTGTTCAATGATATTGCCGTCGCCATCGGCCTCATTGTCGGCGGCTTGATTATTATCTGGATTGAAAAGCATCCGCCGAAAGTCAATGCGCAGGAAGTGGAAAACATCAGCTATAAGGAAGCGGTCTGGATTGGCCTGATTCAGGTGCTGTCGCTCATTCCCGGCACATCGCGTTCCGGCGCGACCATCATCGGTGCCATGTTCCTTGGCGTATCGCGCAAGGCGGCCACGGAGTTTTCATTTTTCCTCGGCATTCCGGTGATTATTGGCGCCGGCCTGCTGGACCTGTACCAAAGCTATGATGTGTTCAAAAGCAATGAAGACTGGGCGGTGCTGGCCACCGGCATTATTGTGTCATTTGTTTCTGCATTGATTTTAATCCGCGCGCTGGTGGCGTATGTAGCGAAACGCGACTTCATGGCTTTTGCATGGTACCGCATTGCATCCGGCCTGCTGATTCTGCTGTTTGCATTTACAGGCTGGAAATTATGGTAAGCGGCATGCGCCTATATGCTGAAGCCGGGTTTGAAGCCCAGGCGCAGCAGTTTTCCGCCGTGCTGGCTTCGCGCGGGGTGCAGGCGGCGGTTGAAGTTGCAGAAAAGCTGAATGCGCGCTTTTTCCGCCTGAACCCGGAACTGGCTTTAAGCGCGGACGCGGACGGCCTGTGGCTGTGCGCCGGCGGCATGAAAATGCGGCCGGACTGGAAAGCGGAAGCGGGGCGCTTAAAGCGCGCTTCGCTCAAGTCTGAAATGATTGCGCGCGCCTGCAGTCTGGCGGAAAAGCCGCAGCTGATTGACGCGACGGCCGGACTGGGCCATGACAGCCTGCTGATGGCGCATTTGGGCGCCAATGTCATCCTGCTGGAGCGCCATCCGGTTCTGTTCACGCTGCTGGAAGATGCGCACCGGCAGGCCATGCAGGACCTGTTCTTAAGCGCGGCGGCGTCCCGCATCCAGCTGGTCTTTGCAGATTCGGCGGATTATCTGCGTGAACAGGCCGCGCAGCGCAAGACCACTGATGTGGTGTATCTGGACCCGATGTTTCCGCAGCGCGACCAGCATCAGCAGGCCGTTAAAAAACAGGCGCAAGTGAAAAAGCAGATGCAGCTGCTGCACCTGCTGCTGCCGGAACACGGCGAAATGGATTTGGGCGATAACCTGCTGGCTTTGGCGCAGAACATTGCCACGCGGGTGGTGGTGAAGCGCCCGAGGCTGGCGGTATTTCTGGCCGGCCAGCCGCCGCAGCATCAGTGGCAGGGCGACGCCTGCCGCTTTGACGCCTATTTTCAGCATGATCTTATGCTTTAATGCGCAATTATTTCAAAAATATTTAAAGATTTGCGATATAGTTGAAAAACAGCATTGATAAAACCCGCATCAGGCATAAACTTGCTGATGCGATTAAGCGAGCAGCGGCCACTATAAGATTCATATGATCGACTTCAAACCTTCCATCAATTTTTGGCATGATTTTAAAAGCAACCAAACTGCGGGAATGTGGCTGTTTTTGGGGTCGAGGCGTTCGCTGCAGATTATGCGCCCATCCATTGTGCAGATGGTGTTCTGGGGCATTTTGGGCGGCTGCGCCAATACCCTGTTCAGCTGGCTCAGCAGCGGCCAGGCCGGCGAATTCAACCCGCAGGGTCTGGTCAGCTATGCGCTTTGGCCGTTCATTGCGCTGATTGTCGGCATTTTCCTGTCGCAGCGGGTCAACAACCCGAGGCTGATGCTGGTGCCGGCCCTGCTGTGGCTGGTACTCGATACGCACATTATGCTGTTCCAGTGCCTGATTCAGTATTTGGGCGATCTGGATATCCTGCCCTATGTGCTGTATGACTATATTCCCACCTTATTTATTATCCTGTTTGTCTGGCAAAGCCTGGCCGTGGTGTGGGTCATCTCGCGCGAGCTGAAATGGCCGTGGTGGGAGCGCGCGCTGATTATGCTGGCGACGCTATTCACTTTGGTGGTTTGGCAGGTTTCAGTGAAAGACCAGCCGATCTGGAAAGTGGAGGAAATGCCGCCGACCTTTGCTGAAGACGCTTTTTATGCGCAAAGCCGGCTGCTGAACAAATCTCTGGATTCGATTGAGTACGGCGAGTTTGCCCAGTCGCACTGGTACTTTCTGGGCGTTGCCGGGGCCAGCTATCAGGATGTCTTTAAGCTGGAAATTGAGCGGATTAAAGAGCAGTTTGATACGCGCTTCGGCACCTATGGGCGCTCCATGGCGCTGGTGAATAACCCGGCAACGCGCACCGAAATTCCGATTGCCTCGAAAACCAGCATGGAATTGGCCCTGCGCCGCATCGGCCAGCAGATGAATAAGGACAGCGATGTGCTGTTCCTGTACATGACCTCGCACGGCCTGCCGAATGTCTTTGAAATGGAGAATGCGCCTTTGGATTTGGCGCAGGCCGATCCGAAATGGCTGCGCGAAACCTTGGACGCCGCCGGCATCCGCTGGCGCGTGATTGTGATTTCATCCTGCTATTCCGGCAGCTTTGTCCCGGCCTTGCAGGATGAAAATACCCTGATCATTACCGCATCCGCGGCTGACCGCCAGTCTTTCGGCTGTTCCAGCGAAACCGATTATACATACTTCGGGCGCGCCTTCTTTGATCAGGCCATGCGTGAGCAGGGCTCTATTCAGTCAGCTTTTGCGCAAAGCAAAGAAACCGTTGCCCAATGGGAAAGCGCGCAAGGCTTTGAACCTTCGGAACCGCAGTGGTCCATCGGCAAGAATATGGCGCTGATGCTGCCGCAGCTGGAACAGCGCCTGTTCCCGCCGGCGGGCGCCGCGCCGCAAAAGGCGCCTTAGCATTTAAAATCAGATTTTTAATAAGATCGGGATGAGGGGAAAAGTATGGAATTGGTGCAAAGCAACAAATGTTTTGACGGCGAACAGCGGATATACCGCTTGCAGTCCGAAGCATTAAAGTCTGAAAGCCGGTTCAGCATTTTCCTTCCTGCGCAGGCTTTAAGCGGCCGCGCCTGTCCGGCGCTGTTCTATTTGGCGGGGCTGACCTGCACCGAAGAAACCTTTGCCATTAAGGCGCATGCGCAGCGCCTGGCTGCCCGGCTGGGGCTGATTTTAATTGCGCCGGATACTTCACCGCGCGGCAGCGCCGCTCAGGGTGATCACTGGGACATTGGCCAGGGCGCCGGCTTTTATATCAATGCGCTGCAGGCGCCGTGGGCGGAACATTATCAAATGGAAAGCTATGTCGCGGACGAGCTGCACCGCCGGATTATTCAGGCGTTTCCGGTTCAGGCGGACGCCATCGGGATTTTTGGCCACAGCATGGGCGGCCACGGCGCATTGACGCTGGCGCTGAAATATCCGGAAAAATTCAAATCGGTTTCGGCTTTTGCGCCCATATGCGCACCCAGCCAGTGCCCGTGGGGCGAGAAAGCCTTTTCAAATTATCTGGGCGATGACCGGCAGGCTTGGCTGGCGCATGACGCCACAGCATTAATGCAAAGCAAAGGCGCCCTATTCAATGAAATCCTGATTGATCAAGGGCTGGATGACCAGTTTTACAGCCAGCTGAACCCTGCGCTGTTTCAGCAGGCCTGTGGGCAGGCCGGGCAGGCGCTGACGCTGCGCGAACACGCCGGCTATGATCACGGCTATTATTTCATTCAAAGCTTTATGGATGACCATCTGCAGTTCCATGCGCTGCAATTGCAGGACTCATAAAGAAGCCCGCTGCAAGAAAAGATTCAGCAATACATGATTAAAATAAAAATAAGGCGCATGCATGCAAAATTCAGAGCAGCATACCGCTCAGAATCCAGATCCATCCTTAGCTCTGGCGGAGGCTTTTGACGCTTTGGCATCTGCTGTGCCTTTTGATTTGGTCCGGCAGTACGCTTTCTGCTTTAAAGGCACCGCCGCTGAATATTTCGGCATCTGGATCGTCAATATTTTATTGACCGTCATTACCCTGGGCTTTTATGCGCCGTGGGCCAAAGTGCGCCGCCTGCGCTACTTTTACGGCAATACCTGGTTCATCCAGCGCCGTTTTGACTTTACCGGCGTGCCCGTCAAAATTCTGGCCGGGCGGATTATCGCGCTGCTGGTCTATGGCGCATTTAGTTATGCCATGAACCATTCGGCCAGCATGCTGATGATTGCCGGCGACAGCTCTGACCTGCTGACAGCGCTGCCGGTGGCCGATTGGCGCGGGCTATTCGCGGGAGCCGATCTGTATGCCTTGAAAACCATGCAGCAGCATCAGATTCAGGCCATCCACTATAGCTAAATTCTAAAGTCTGTATGACGCATAATTGCCTATAAAAGATGATTGCACTGAATTTTATCCGCGTTAACTATTTCGGCAATTAACGATGGCGCTTGCACTGCCTCATTTTTCCTTTAGGAGTTTAGATGCCTTTGCGCAGGCACGTCCCGACTTTGGAAAGACCCAAAGTCGGCAAAAGTCTTTTGTTGCCCATACGCGTATCCAACATTTATTTGACGCAAGGGCCTAGAAAACTCGAAGCGGAAGGGATTTTCGCGGAGTTGTTTAAAAAAACTTAGCTATTATATAGCTGAGTTTTGAAATCCGTATCACACATAATCTCCCATAAAATATGCTTTCATTAGGTTTTGTATGTAATAGCTATTTAGGTAATTAGCTATATGCCAACTTTCTGCAGCGCCTTGCCGGCGAGAAAGTCAGCAGGGAGCGCGCTTGGCAGGATTTCTTCAGTTCACATCCTGCAACTTATGAGCGGATTGAGGCGGTTAAGCGCTTTCATGCGCAGCAGGCCTCCAAGCCTCAGCCGTGATTTTTCCGGAGCACTGTTAATTTGAGCGCTGCCATGCCGCCTGCAGCGGCTCCTGCCCCATGCGGATTAAATGCTCCAGCACCACCTGCTCCAGCATCGGCAGGTCTGCATCCGCCTGCTGCGCCGTGATTTCCACTGCCAGATGATCCGCCTGCGGCCTTAAATCCACCGTGGCGGAAGGCATGAAAATCTGCAGCAGCTGCTCATGCTCCGCCACTTCAAACTTGTGCTTCCAGTGATTGAGCAGGCGCTTCGCCATGCGGGAGGCCTGCCGGGTTGCAATGTGCGCCTGTGTTTTGACTGCCATTTCAGTGATCCGTATTGCAAGAATTTTTTCAGAATAATCCTGACCATAGGCCAATCTGCATAAAAGCAAAAGGCAAAATCTGCAACGCAGCGTTTTATCTGTGCAACAGCGCAGCGGGGGAAGCGCCGGCAAGCCGGTTTTGCTATAATGAGGAAAATCATCCTCCCCGATAGCCAGGTTCCCGAATGTCCAAGCCCTATTTAATTGCGCCCTCTATTCTGTCCGCTGACTTTGCCCGCTTAGGCGAAGACGTTGAAAATGTGCTGCAGGCCGGCGCAGATGTTGTCCATTTTGACGTGATGGACAACCACTATGTGCCGAATCTGACTTTCGGCGCAGGCATCTGCAAGGCGCTGAAAAAATACGGCATTCAGGCGCCGATTGATGTGCATTTGATGGTTTCTCCGGTTGACCGCATGATTGGCGATTTTCTGGAAGCCGGCGCGGACATTATCACCTTCCATCCGGAAGCCACCCATCATATTGACCGCTCGCTGCAGCTGATTAAAGACGGCGGCGCCAAAGCCGGGCTGGTGTTTAACCCGGCTACGCCCCTGCATTATCTGGACTATGCGCTGGATAAAGTGGATCAGATTCTGCTGATGAGCGTGAACCCAGGCTTCGGCGGCCAGAAATTCATTCCAATGACTTTGGAAAAATTGCGCCATGCCCGCAAAATTATTGATGCTTCAGGCCGCGATATCCGCCTGGAAGTAGACGGCGGCGTCGGGCCGGCCAATATCCGCGCCATTGCGGAAGCGGGCGCCGATATGTTTGTTGCGGGTTCGGCGATTTTCGGCAAGCCGGATTATAAGGCTGTGATTGATGAAATGCGCGCTGAGCTGGCGAAAGTCGGCGCAGTCGATGCATAAGTTTCAGCGATAAGCTGCCTGCAGTCTGTGGATAACTTTGTGGGCAAATATATGGATATCTATGCAGATAACTGCATGGATAACTCGGATAAATAATAAGCAATTATGCATCAATAGCTTATTAATTAGATGTGTTTTGCATAAAAAGTACTCAATTGAGTCCTTTTTTGCTTCGCTGAAGCGCCTGAACGTCTGGCGGTTTATTCATCTGTATTTAAGAATTTCGCTGCTTAAAATATAGCTGTTTTGTTGCAGTGGCGGCGCGGCGGCTGGGCAATCCGGCTTTAGAATAAATTTAAAAAGTTGTGCATAAGCGCGCAGTTCTTTATGATGAAAGTACATTGGCCGTTTTTGAATGGCTGAGGAATGCTGGGCAGCTTGGCCCAGCCGGCACCTATAAATTTGCTGAAGGCGGAAGAAATTTGCTGAAATTTTTGCAGCGGCATGCAGGCTTTGCTTTTCTGATGGCATTTGTCATCGGATGGAGCAGTGTCGCCCTTGCTGCGCAAAAACCGGCGCATCAGTTGATGATGAGCCAGTCTTCCGCAATGCAGCCACCGGCAAGTTCCGCACAGCATCAGCAGCCTCAGAATGCCATGCATCAGGCCATGAGCCATGAGGCGGCGGATATGCCGATGCCGGACTGCCATCAGCCCGGCGCCAAAATCAAGGCTGGACAGGCCTCTGCGCATTGCGCTTCTGACATGCAGCGCATGGACGGCGCGGCGCAATGCGCTGACTGCGCGCTGTGGCATTGCCAAGCGGCCTCTTGCTCTTTGGAAATGCAGCCGCTGAATTTGCAATTGCCGGAACTGGGCGCATTTTCAGAACCGCCGAACGCCATTTACACCGCGCAGCACCTGCAAGGCCACAAACTGGAGCTGCTGCGCCCGCCTAAAGCTTAATCCTTATTTTAAAACATTATTTTTTAAATAACAGGATTAAGCCATGTCTATTAAATTCAGTCAAAGCCTGCTTGCAGGCCTATGCCTTGTATCGTCATCGTGGGTATTCGCCGCGGTAAAAGAGTATCAGCTCACCATTGAAGAAGGCCCGGTCAATGTGACCGGCAAAGCCCTCAAGCGCATTACGGTCAATGGCCAGTTTCCGGCGCCGCTGCTCGAATTTGAGGAGGGCGATGATGCGGTGATCCGGGTCAGGAACAAGCTTAAAAATAAGGACTCATCCATTCACTGGCATGGCCTGCTGCTGCCTGGAATCATGGATGGCGTGCCGGGTTTCAACGGCTTTAACGGCATCAGCCCGGATGAAGAATTTGTCTATAAATTCAAAGTCCGCCAGAGCGGAACTTACTGGTATCACGCGCATTCCAAAGGCCAGGAGCAGGACGGGCTGTACGGCTCGCTGGTGATTTACCCTAAGGATAAAAAGCCGCTGGCGCCGCATGAACAGGCTGAGCGCGACTATGTGGTGATGCTGTCGGACTTCCATGAGCAGAGCAGTGATCAGATTCAGAAAAACCTGAAAATTTCCGCAGAGTATTACCAGAATCAGCGCGAAACTTTGGGTGATGTATGGAAGCAGGTTAAGCGTGACAGCCTGAAGGCGGCATGGTCTGACCGCAAAATGTGGAATCAGATGCGCATGCTGAAAACCGACCTGTCGGATGTCACCGGCTATACCTTCCTGATTAACGGCAAAACCCCGCAGCAGAACTGGACAGGCATGTTCCAGCCGAATGAAAAAATCCGCCTGCGCTTTATCAATGCTTCGGCCATGTCATTTTTTGATGTACGCATTCCTCATTTGAAAATGACGGTGGTCAGCGCAGACGGCCAGCCGGTGCAGCCGGTTGCTGTGGATGAATTCCGCATTGGCACTGCGGAAACCTATGATGTGGTGGTGGAGCCGAAGGCAGGGCATTACCAGATTGAAGCCGAGTCGATTGACCGCTCAGGCTATGCGCTGGGCACCCTGCAGAATCAGGCGCTGCCTCAGCAGGGCATCCGCATCCGCATGCCTGCGCCGCGCCCGCGTTCGCTGCTGACGATGGAAGACATGGGCCATGGCTCGATGGAAGGCATGGATCATTCCAAAATGAATGATGGTGCAATGCAGAACATGGATCATTCCAAAATGAATCACAGCGCAATGCAGAATATGGATCATTCAAAGATGAACCATGATGCAATGCAGAATATGGATCATTCAAAGATGAATCATGGCGCAATGCAGAACATGGATCATTCTAAAATGAATCATGACGCAATGCAGAATATGGATCATTCAAAGATGAATCATGGCGCAATGCAGGGTATGGATCATTCCAAAATGAACCATGATGCAATGCAGGGCATGGATCATTCAAAGATGAATCATGGCGCGATGCAGAATATGGATCACTCAAAGATGAGCCATCAGGTGCCAGCAATTCCGGCAGCTGCGGATCATTCCCAGCATGCGCCATCAAGCGCCGCTGATGCATCCCAAGCCCAAGCGCCGGTTTACGGCTGGGCGAATGCATCGACCCCTCAAGGCAGTAAAGCGCTGCAGTACAGCGACCTGAAAGCTTTAACCCCGCAGCCGGACAGCCGCAGTGCGGAAAGCGAGCTGGTGATCCGCTTGGGCGGTACCATGGAGCGCTATCTCTGGACTATCAACGGCAAGAAATTCAGCGATGCCGAGCCGCTGCAGGTGAAATACGGCGAGCGCATCCGGCTGAAATTCATCAATGACAGCATGATGGCGCACCCGATGCATCTGCACGGCATGTTCATGCAGCTGGAAAATGGCCAGGCGCCTGCGGATATGCCGAATAAGCATACTCTTGTTGTGCCGCCCGGCAAGACTGTGACCACGCTGCTGACTGCGGATGAGCTGGGCGAATGGGCCATTCACTGCCATCTGCTGTACCACATGAGCGCAGGCATGATGAATAAGCTGATTGTAGCGAATGTGGCCGATGGCAAAGCATCAGCTGGGCCAAGCCAGACAGCGGAAAAAACCGCAAGCAAAGCTGAAACGCAGGGAGATGAACATGCGCACCATTAATCTTTTTTCCGCAGCTGTTTTGCTCAGTTCTGCTTTGCTTTCAGCCTCATCCGCAATGGCGGCGGCGCAGCCGGATGGGCATGCCGCGAATGAAATGCGCCATGCCATGTATCATGCTGCGCCTCATGGCATGGAAAATATGCAGCAGGCGCCAAAAACTGGCCAGCCTCAAGCCAATCCGGCTCAGCCCGGCCAGCAAAAACCGCAGGCCGCGCATTCAATGCAGGGCTGCGCAGGCCATTCGGCGCAGCAGCATGCGCAGATGATGAAGGATGGAAATGTGCAGCCTTGCACAATGATCAATCAAGAAGCTGCAACGCAAGGAGATGCTCATGCGCGCCATTAATCTTTTTTCCCAGTCGGTTTTAGCCGGCTCGATGCTGCTGGCCAGCACTCTGGCAATGGCGCAGGAAGGGCATCAGATGACGCAGCACGCCGGCATGCTCATGCCGGCGGATGCCGGGCAGGCTGCTGAAGCGGAAAATGCAAAAGCTGCTGATCATGCCGCGCATCATCCGGCTCCGGCTGCAGTTTTAGCTCAGGATACTGCACCTGTTTCACACGGCACGCATGACCACCGCAAAGAGCATGGCGCGCAGATTTATGCGGTCAGCACCATCGACAGCAAATGGCAGCGCGCTGAAGGCGGCGAAGGCGCGCTGAAGTCTGAGCTGGAAACCCGCATCGGCACAGATGAAAACAAGCTTTTCATTAAGGCGCATATCAGCAGGCATGAATCGCATGATGCTGAATACGATGTGAAAGCCCTGTACAGCCGCAATATTGCTGATTTCTGGGATGCGCAGGCCGGCCTGAGCTACCGCTATGAAAAACTGGAATTGAACCCGAATGCTGCGGATGCAGAAGAAAAGCTGGACGCTGTGTTCGGCCTGCACGGCATGGCGCAGTATTTCTTTGAAACCGATGCCTATCTGTATCTGGGCGCAGATGATTTTGCGGCCTTCAGCTTAAAAACGGAACGCGACTTGCTGCTGACGCAAAAGCTGATTCTGCAGCCGTATTTGGAAGCGGAAGCGGTGCTGCATGATGATTCCAAATACGCCAAAAAAACCGGCCTCAGCAGCGCATCGCTGGGGCTGGAAACGCGCTATGAAATCAGCAAAAAGTTCATGCCGTATATCGGCATTGCCTATGAATATTCCAAAGGCAATGCCCAGACCGCATGGCAGCAGGCTTCCGGCTCTGAACAGGGCTGGGTGTATGGCGCAGGCGTCCGCATCAAATTCTAAATAGCTCCATCGGTTTAGAGTTTTTAAAAAGCTATTGGCGCGCCAATAGCTTTTTTTGCTGCAATGGGGGAGTTTTTGTAACTCAGCTTAAAAAATAATGAAAAATCAACTATCATCAATTTATTACAGCGGGGGAACGGCCTCCCTTGATGCAGCGCCATGCTGGCCTGAATCAAGAAAAAACGTCAGGACGGCCTGACTCTAATGAAATGGAGAAAGGCATCATGGCCTGGATTGTTCTGGTTTTAGCCGGCATTTTCGAAATTGTCTGGGCGTATTCGATGAAGCTTTCAGAAGGCTTCACGAAACTGGCGCCCAGCGCCATCACCCTGATTTTCATGATTCTCAGCTTTGGCCTGCTGGCCTACGCCATGCGGACTTTGCCCTTGGGCACAGCCTATACCATTTGGACGGGCATCGGCGCGGTCGGCTCATTTCTGGTCGGCGTCCTGGTTTTGGGCGAGCCGGCAACGGCAATGCGCATGCTGGCAGCGGTTCTGATTGTTTCCGGCTTGGTGCTGATGAAGCTTTCATCCAGCTGATGACTTTTAAAGCTTAATTTTTTCTGCAGCCGGCGCCTGCCGAATGCCAGCCAGTGAAGCCGCGGGCTGGCATTTTATTTTTTAAAATTCCAGACCGTTTTCAAGGTGCGGAAATGCAAAACGCCCGGTGCATGGCACCGGGCGCTGGCCTGAAATCAGCCTCAGCTTATTTCAGGAGGGAGCTGCAGCTCAGTTCTTATGCTTGGAGAACTTATGGCCCTGATCATATGCAGCCGCGACCGCAACCAGCACGGCAGCAATGAACAGAATGATCACCACGCCGGTGGTCGAATGCGTCGGCGAAGCTGCCACCAGGGACAGCGCGCCCAAAGGCGCAAGGCCGCCGGCAATTGCAGTGCCGATTTCACGGCCTGAACTGACTCCAGTCGAGCGGTTTTCGACAGCAAACTGGCGGCTGAGGAACGAGCCTTGCGGCGCGAACATCATTGGCGCAAGGATGCCTGTGCCGATCGCAATCGCGATGTAAATTGCCGTGCTGTTGCCGGTTTCAAGCAGCATCATGAACGGGTAGGCAAACAGCATGGACAGCACGCCGCCCAGCATCAGGACTTTCTTGCTGTTCCATCTGTCGCATAGCCAGCCGAAGAACGGCACGCAGAAGATCGCAACCAGGCTGGCAATTGTTACCGAAAGGGAAGTGGTATGCGCGCTGACGCCTTTGAACTGGGTCAGGTAAGCCAGCGAGAAGGTTTTGAAAATATAGCTGAGGGCGTTATAGCCAATCGCAACAATAAACACAACCATTAAACCTTTCATATTGGTTCTCAGAATGTCTTTAAATGGATTGGTTTTAACTTTCTCCACATGTGCTTCTTTATAGTCCGGCGTTTCAGGCAGGCTGTGGCGCACCCACAGGCCAACGATGACCAGCACAAAGCTTAGAATAAATGGAATGCGCCAGCCGCCGTTCACCAGAAACTCATCGCCATTCAGCGTAAGCAGGAAAATAGTCAGGGAGGACAGCAGCAGGCCCAGATTTAAGCCCAGAGCGGGCCATGCGCCTTGGCTGCCGCGCTTGTCTTCTGAGGCATGCTCATAAGAAGTGATGGCTGCGCCGGCAAATTCCGCGCCTGCGCCTAAGCCTTGAATAATCCGGAAGAAGACCAGCAGGATAGGCGCCCAGATGCCGATGCTGGCATAGCTTGGAATCAGGCCGATTGCGGTTGTGCACAGGCCCATCAGCAGGAAGGTGACAAACAGCATTTTCTTGCGGCCGTATTTGTCGCCAAAATAGCCGAAGAACAGGCCGCCGATTGGGCGCGCAATAAAGCCGATGGCAAATGTTGCAAATGCCTGAATCGCCGCCGTGCCCGGATCAGAGGTATCAAAAAATACCTTGCTGAATACAATAGATGCCATGGTGGCGTAAAGATAAAAGTCATACCACTCCAGCATTGATCCCACAATCGTTGCTGTTGCGACTTTCCTTAACCTTTTCTTTTTATCTAATTCTGTTTCAGTAGAATGGCTCATTCAATATTCCTTTAAAGAGTTCCAAAAATGCTGTTGGCGCTTAGTGATGGGTCATGATTTCGCGAACGATATATTCGGCGATGGCTAAAGATGAAGTTGCGCCAGGCGAAGGCGCATTGCGGATGTGGGTAATATTGCCCTGCTTGCGGATGACAAAATCATCCACCAGCGAACCGTCCGATTCCATGGCCTGCGCGCGGATGCCGCGGGTTGCAGGCACAGCGGAAACATTGGCCAGGCTGGGAACGTATTTGGCGGCTTCTTCCACAAAGTTGGTCTGGCTGAGCACGGTTCTCAGTTCACGGACCGCTGCCGGCATATTCTTGGAAGAGAATTTCCAGAAGCCTTTATAGGTCAGGAAGTCGTAGACATCAGAAATATTGATGTTCTTGCCCGAATAGTTTTCGCGGCCGAAAGAAATAAACGCGTTTGGCCCAATGGTCATCTGGCCGTCAATGCGCTTGGTGAAATGCACGCCAAGGAAGGGGTACTTTGGATCCGGCACCGGGTAGATCAGGCCTTTGACATGGTCTTTGAAGTTTTCGTCAATGACATAGTACTGGCCAAAGAAAGGCACAATTTTCGGAGTTGCAATATCGCCGGAGTGCGCGGCCAGGCGGTCTGACTGCAGGCCGGCACAGGACACGGCATAGTCGAACTGGGTATCGTGATGCTCATTGCCTTCAAAATGCACGGTAATTTTCTGGTTTTTTTCGCTCAGGCTGGTGACCTTGCGCCCCAGGAAAATCTGGCCGCCTTTGCTTTTAATTTCCTGCGCAATATGCCGGGCAATTTCGCCATAGCTGACAATGGCCGTGCGCGGCGAATACAGCGCTTTGGTGCCAATGCAGTTCGGCTCGACTTCCTTGATTTCGCCGGCGGTCAGCATGCGCACATCCGGCACTTTATTGGCCAGAGACTTGGTGTAAATCGCGTCCAGGCGGCCTTCTTCTTCTTTGGAGAGCGCAACCACCACTTTGCCGCATTCATCATAAGGAATGCTGTTTTCTGTGCAGTACTGCTGAACCAGCTCGGCGCCGCGGCGGCACAGGCGGGCTTTTAAGCCGCCTGGTTCGTAATACAGGCCCGCATGCACCACGCCGGAGTTATGGCTGGACTGATGCATCGCCACATCCTGTTCTTTCTCAAAAACACTGACCCGCGCTTCAGGAAAATCCAGCAGTAATTGCCGGGCAACAGCCAGTCCATTGATTCCCCCTCCGATAATGGCATAATGCTTATTAGTCATAAATTTTCCTTGTTCAAAACAGCATGAAATTGATCCAAAAACCAAAAACTTTGACTGAAGAAGCATTTGAAATTCTGCAGGATGCAATAATTAACAATCACTTACAGTTCAATGTGCTTTATTCAGCAACCGAGTTGGGTCAGATGTTAGGCGGGATTTCCCGCACCCCAGTCCGTGAAGCTGCGCAGATGCTTGAAAAGATCGGTATTGTCAAAATTGAAAAGAACAAAGGCATCCGCATTATGCCCACGACTTTTGCAACCATGATTGACTCCTTTCAAATCCGTTTAATGCTTGAAGTTCCTTTAGTGCGCAGGGCAACCGAGGTCCGCACTGAAAAAGACATTCAGCAGCTTGACCGGATTTTTGAAGAATTCAGGCAGAAAGCGTCTTCCGGAGATATCACTGGAACGTTGAAAGCCGACCGCGACTATCACTTGGCGCTTCTGCAGATTGTGGGCAATCAGAAAGCTATCGATATTATCAGCAACACCCGCAACCAAGTGCTGATTGCGGGTTCCGCGACAATTCCCCATTCAAGGTGCTGCCTGGAAACCTTTAACGATCACTTGCAGCTGCATGAGGCGTTTGTCAAAGGGGAGGCTCAGCAAGCTGCTCACTTGATGAAATCCCACATTATCAATACCGCGACTTTATTGATTCACCAGGAATCCGCTAAGCGTGAAAATTGGTCGGATTACGATTCCAATGATTATCTGAATTGGATTTGAAATAAATCGTAGCATGTTGCATGCAACGTGTAAATAATGCGCAAAGGCCAGGCGCGGCATTCTTGCATGCGACTTTAGTCTAATAATGGACGGCTGTTTTTGGCTGAAGGGACTGCCGCGGCTGTTGAATCTGCTCAGGCGCCAGCGGGCGCCGCAATGCAAAACGCCCGATGCAATGCACTGGGCGCCGGCTTGAAATCAGCCGGATTCAGGGCTGGGCGCAGCGTTTCAGCTGCTGTGAAATTTCATCCAAAGCCTTGATCCGCTTGATTTCATTCCATAGCGCCTTGGCTTCGGGATAATGCTTCGACATCATGCCCAGCCACTGCTTGTAGCGCCCGACCATATTGATTTCTTTTTTATATGGCCCGCTTAAGAAGCGGATCTGCAGCTGAATCAGCTCATTCCAAGTGATCAGCGCTTCATCGCTGTTGCTGCGGATGCACTGGGTAATGTCAGGCGTGGTAACCGCAGCGCGGCCAATCATTAAATCAGCGCAGCCGGATTCCAGCCGGCACTGCTTGGCGTCGGCATTGTTCCAGATTTCGCCATTGGCAATCACATTGATTTTCAAGGCTTCGCGGATGGGCTGCAGCTGATCCCAAAACGCCGGCGGGGTATAGCCGTCGGCTTTGGTGCGCGCATGCACCGTCACCCAGGCCGCGCCGGCATCTTCAATCGCGTGCGCGTTTTCCAGCATAAAGCTGCGGTCCATGTAGCCCAGGCGCATTTTGGCGGAAACGGGAATATGCGCAGGCACTGCATCACGGACGGCTTTCACCAGCTCATGAACCACTTCAGGCTCATCCAGCAGCACCGAACCGCCGCGGTGGCGGTTGACTGTCTTGGCCGGGCAGCCGAAATTCATGTCGATGGCGGGCGCGCCCAGTTCCGCCGCGCGCACGGCGTTGGCCGCCAGCATTTCAGGGTTGTTGCCTAAAAACTGCACATGCACCGGCGTTCCCGCAGCCGTTTTGCCGCCATTTAAAAGCTCAGGGCAGTAAGCATGGTAGATGTGGTCGGGCAGCACGGAATCCGTCACGCGGATAAACTCGGTTACGCACCAGTCAAAGCTCCCGGCGGATGTCAGCACATCGCGCATAATCGGGTCAGTTAAGCCTTCCATGGGGGCAAGGATGAGTTTCACAGCGCGCCGTCCGTTTGATGAAAAACGGTGTTATACGTTTTTTTGTGCGGGTTGTCTAGAAAAAGGCCTTTGAAAGGTTGTAGAGTGGGATAGATTTGGGTATTTATATTTCGTATAAGAGATTTATGTTCAATGCTAAAAAAATTATAAAAATTGACTAAACTATTTTTTTGTAGATTATTATAAAAGATATTGTTTAAATGTTAGTCGCTTCATGAAAATTAAAAACTTATTTTTATTGGTTGTACCAGTATTTTTATCAGCATGTTCAACAATTTATTATAATCCAAATATAAAAAATCAAGATGAGTTAGAGCGACAACGTTTTATTGATGATGGGCTTTGTACTAGAGTTTCTGTCGGTTCTGTTCCTATGCCAAGTATCCGATATTATCCACCTTCAAATCAAAACTATAATATCTCAGGTAACATGCAAACGAGATATTCTGATGGTGTTACATTAAACAGTATTTACCATTCAAATATTTCGTCTTATCCAAATGCCGGTGAAGCTTTTTCTAATGGCTTTGCAAATGGTGCTAATGCAGGAATAGCTTTAAGAGCACAAATGGATAGGAAAAAAATTTATAAGGGATGTATGTATAATTTAGGTTGGACAACAACCAAGTCGAACCAACAAGATAAAGTTAAGGAAGATATTTATTTATTAAAAAATGCATCAGCTAATGGTGATAGTGAAGCATCTTTTATGCTCTATAAACTATACGCGGGTATGTACTTTAGCGGATATGAAAATAAAGAACTTATGCTGAAATATTTAGAAGTGGCTTCTAATCAAAATGATGCACAAGCTCAAGCTGTCTTGGCTCAAGAATATTATAGTGGCAATCTTTTTCCTAAAGACTTTAATAAATCAGCCATGCTATTTCAGAAGTCTTGTGAACAAAACAATGATATTGGGTGTTTAGGAATGGCAAGTTTATTTACGGTGGGCCATGGAGTGAAACAAAATTATATATCGGCATACATCTTATTTGGAAAATCCAATAGGCTTGGAAACAAGAACGCCGCGGAATTTAAAGAATTTATTGAGAAAAAATTAACAAAAGAAGAATTACAAAAAGCGAAAATGGCCCAAGATATTATTTATTAAGATAGTAAACATAGCGCAGCTAACTGCGCTATGTTTAGCTTTTTAGGCATTTTGTACTGTCAATTTTAGACCTAGTGCATTGACTACCCGATTGATTGTATCAAATCGAGGAGCTGAGTCATGACGAAGTGCTTTATACAGCGCTTCACGGCCAATCCCAGCCTCTTTTGCAATTTGAGTCATACCTCTGGCTTTAGCAATCACGCCCAAAGCATGTGCCAATTCAGCAGGATCATTATCTGCTAAAACCATATTGAGATACATCACAATATCTTCTTCGGTTTTGAGTGACTCAGCCATATCAAAACTTGGTAAATCTGCAACTTTAACCATTTCTAATCCTCCAATGTTTTCGATAGTTTGACCGCACGATCAATGTCTTTGCTTTGAGTCGATTTTTCACCACCGCCTAGCATGACAATCACAACGTCACCGTGTTGGATGTAGTACATCCGCCAACCAGCGCCAAAGGTTTCTTTCATTTCCCAAACACCTTCTCGGAGCGGTTTAATTTCACCCCAATTACCACGTTGAACCTTATCTAATCTGCGATTCAAGCGGATTCGGGTCATATTGTCTTTAATACCATCCAGCCATTCATCAAATTCAGGCAGACGTTTAATTTCAATCATGAGAGTTCCTTCTTTGCTCATTTTATTGTATTCGATCGAATACAAAATGCAAGCATTTTTATCCCAAGAGTTGTCCGTAGAAATTAGGCCATGGATGGATTGATAAATCACAGTAAAGCTTGGTTTTGATCAAAAAATGATTAAACTTATTGGTAATAAGTATCAAACCTAATCATAAAAAAGATGACTTATTTCTAAATCGGCTTTTTGCTTTTTTGAGGTTTTGTTTTTAAATACTTGAAAAAATATTATTTTTAACTGAATTTCGTATAACGCCTATTATATTAAATACTCCAATCTTAATTGAATTTGTTTGCCGAGCCATATGGAATGATATGTATGGGCTAACAATTCATCATCTAATTCAGGATGAATAAAAATACTGTAGCTTTCTTGGTATTCTTTAAAGAAGAATATTATTTTTTGTATAACGTCTTCGGAAAACTCAAGCATGAACATTGGCTTTGGTAAAGGTCCAGCTGGACGTAATAACAAAGGAAATATTTTGGCTATATGAGATAGCTGATTAGTTACTTTTCCATGAATTTTATTAACTTCAGGAAGTTCTTCCAAGTTAAAAAAGAAGTGTAAATGGTAAATTAAGTATGATGTTTCTAATCTGCTGTCCATATAATTCAAAATAATCCAATTATTTAATATTTCTAAAACGAATATAATACAGATTATACGAAATTCTTTAATTTTAACTTTAATATCAGTATCTTATTAAAATTTTTTTTCAGAGTTCAGTGAACTGGAATGGCTTTTTCATAATTTGTCCTGTTCCACGCTTAATATTGACTTATTGTTCCGCGCTTTTAATCAGGCAAACTGAACAAAAAGCTTTATTTCCCTAAAACCATTTCCAGCACAAACTTGGAGCCGATAAAGCCCAGCGCCAATAAGAAAAAGCCGATTAAGGTAAAGCGGATGGCTTTCTGCCCGCGCCAGCCAAACTGGTAATGGCCAATCAGCAACGCGCCGTACACAAACCAGGAAACAATGCTGAAAGCGGTTTTATGCGCCAAATGCTGGGCAAAGAAGTCATCAATAGTAAAGAAGCCGAAGCCCAGCGCCACCGTCAGCAGGGCAAATCCGGCTATCAGCATGTCAAACAGCAGCGACTCCATGGCCTGAAAAGGCGGCAGCAGATTTCCCCAAACCCGGCGCTTTTGCTTATTCTTCAATTCACGGTCTTGGAACCACAGCAAAACTGCATGGATGGTCGCCATCAGCAGCACCGCATAGGCCGATAAAGACAGAATAATGTGGATGTCCAAGCCCAGCGAATTCCGGGAAATAAACAGATCATGCTTGCTGAATGCAAAGCCTATAATCAGCCCGGCAGCCGCCACAGGAATGCCGATTAAAGCCAGCGGCAGCACCGGCCGGTAGGTGCTGAACAGGATGCTCAGCAGCAGCATCAGGCCTGCAGTAAATGACATAATATTGAAAACATTATAATTGACGCCCATTGGCGTCAGCATGTCGCTGTACAGCACGCCGGCATGCAGCAGCAGGCCCAAACTTAACACCACGCCGACAAACCAATGGTTCGGTACACGCTTAGACATTAAATTCATAAACAAATACCAAAAAGACGTGGTATAAGCGATTAATGCTAAGATTGTGTAGACCAAGGGCAGGCTAATCATGTCAAACCTTTTTCAGGATGATGAAAATTCATTGATGTAAATTCGATGCGAACTACAGTATCCTATAGCATCTTGTGCATAAATTTTCTATTTTAAGAAAGATTTTTTTGCTATTAGCTATTTTAAGCGGATTTTGCAATGTTTGATACCTTAACAGAACGACTCACGC
>NZ_JAVXCI010000022.1:0-31532 GCF_036659555.1 Acinetobacter sp. | reverse complement strand
TACTTAAGATAAAGGTGGAAAAATTGCAGCAGTTTGCTATTGGTCAACGTTGGTTATCGGACACGGAAACAGAGCTTGGATTAGGAGTTCTAATTGATGTAGATGAGCGATCGGTCAGCATTTTATTCCCAAAGAGCGATGAAACGCGTGTATACGCGCGCCACAATGCGCCTTTATCCCGCATCGTATTTAATGCAGGCGATGAAGTTCAGGATCAGGAAGGCGTCATCTGGGCGGTAGAATCCGCAGAAGACCGCAGCGGCGTGCTGCGCTATAACGTCATCCGCACTAAAGATGACGGCGCGGAAGAGCGCAAATCCTTAAATGAAACCCGCATTGGCGCCAACATTCAGCTGTCTAAGCCCCTAGACCGCCTGCTGGCCAGCCAGATTGACTATAAAGAATGGTATGACCTGCGCATTGAGTCTTTGCTGATGCAGGCCAATATGCAGTCCAGCCCTTTGCGCGGCTTAGTCGGTTCGCGCGTCGGCTTGATTCCGCATCAGCTGTATATTGCGCACGAAGTCGGCAAGCGTTTTGCGCCGCGCGTGCTGCTGGCCGATGAAGTCGGCTTGGGCAAAACCATTGAAGCTGGCCTGATCATTCATCAGCAGCTGAAAACCGGCCGTTCTGAACGCATCCTGATTCTGGTGCCGGATTCGCTGCAGTATCAGTGGATGATTGAAATGCGCCGCCGCTTCAATCTTGAATTCTCATTGTTTGATTTGACCCGCACTGCATCAATTAAAGAACATGATCCGGAACAGAATCCGTTCTTAACCGAACAGCGCATTATTGCCAGCATTGACTTGATGATTGACCATGATGATCTGCGCGAGCAGGCTTTGGAAGCCGGCTTTGACCTGCTGGTGGTTGATGAGGCGCATCATTTGATGTGGAATGAAGAGGAAGGCGGCAACGACCGTTACGACCTTGTTGAAGAACTCTCGCAGCAGACAGCCGGCGTGCTGTTGCTGACTGCAACGCCGGAACAGCTGGGCGTGGAAAGCCACTTTGCGCGCATGCGCCTGCTGGACCCGCAGCGCTTCAGCTCGCTTGAGCGTTTTCTGGATGAAGAAGAAAAGTACCAGCATACCGCTAAAATTGCAGAAGTGCTGATGTCTGATCTGCCGCTGGAAGCTGCGCATTTAGACGCGGTGGAACAGCTGCTTGGGCAGCGTATTGACGATAATCCTGAGCAGCGCTTCCGCGCGATTCACGAAATTTTAGACCGCCACGGCACCGGCCGGATTTTATTCCGCAATACCCGCGAAGCGATTCAGGGCTTCCCGGGCCGCGACTGCCAGCCGGCGCCATTGCCGGCGCCTGAAAACTGGTCTAGAGACGGCAAGCTGCGTGAGCAGATGTGGCCGGAAGAAGCGCAGCTGGACGGCGCCTGGATGGAAACTGATCCGCGCGTAATGTGGCTGATGGAAAAACTGCGCACTGACTTGAAGCACAAGAAAGTGCTGCTGATTGCGCGCAGCGGCCCGGTGGTTGAAGCGCTGGAAAATGTATTGCGCCTGCACGCAGGCATCCGCACCGCAATGTTCCATGAGGGCATGAGCCTGCTGGAGCGCGATCAGGCGGCGGCCTACTTTGCTGAAGAATCTTACGGCGCGCAGATTCTGCTGTGTTCAGAAATCGGTTCTGAAGGGCGCAACTTCCAGTTTGCTTCTGACCTGATTTTATTTGATTTGCCGGCAAACCCGGATGTGCTGGAACAGCGTATTGGCCGTCTGGATCGTATTGGCCAGGAAAACCGCATTCAAATTCATGTGCCGTATTTGGCCGGCACTGCGCAGGAGCGCATGTTCCGCTGGTATAACGAAGGCCTGAATATTTTCAGCAATATCTCCCCAACAGCGCAAACCCTGCAGGAAAACTTTATTGTCGGCCTGAAAGACTGCCTGCTGGCGGATTTGGGCCAGCAGTTTGAAGACCTGCTGGAAGAAGTTTCGGTGCAGCGTGAAGCGCTGGAAGCGGAACTGCAGGCTGGCCGTGACCGCCTGCTGGAATACAACTCCTGCCGTCCAATCGTGGCGCAGGAAATTGTGCAGGCGCTGGAAGATTACGACGACAATACGACATTGCCAATGTTCATGAAGCGCTTTATGGCGGCCACGAACATTGACTTTGATGAGCAGAGCAACGGCACGGTAATCATTAAGCCGACCGACCAAATGCAGGTTCAGGGCCTGACTTTGGATGAAGAAGGCATGACCGCAACTTTCTACCGCGATCAGGCGCAAGTGCGCGAAGATGCGCAGTACCTGACGCTGGAGCATCCATTCACTGAAAGCGTGATGGAAATGATCAATACTCAAGGCTTCGGCAGCACCAATGTCGCCGTTCTAAAATCTGCAGCGTTGCCGCAGGGTTCGGTGCTGATTGAAGTCTGGTTTAAAGTGGATGTGATTGCGCCGAAAGCCTTGAACTTGCCTTCAAGCCTGCCGCAGCAGCTGATCCGCGTTTTGCTCAGCGAAAAAGGCCAGGATCTATCCGTCAAGATTGCGCCGGAAATCCTCAAGCCGTATCTGCACCATTTAGACAGCAACAGCTGCCGCCAAGTGGTGAAAGCGCGCCGTGATGTGATTGAAGAGCGCTACACGCAAGCCTTGGAAATTGCCAAATCGGCTTTGCCGAACTTCAAGCAGCAGGCTAAAGAAGTGTACGGCAGCAAATGGCAGTATGAAATTGACCGCCTGACTTACTTGAAGCAGTTCAATCCAAGCATCCGCGAAGATGAAATTACCCGCCTGCAGAAACTGCAGAAAGAAGGCCTAAGCCTGCTGGACGGGCTTTCGGTCACGCCGGAAGCCATTCAGGTGATGGTGGTGGTTAAGCCTTAACCGCAGCATGCAAAATGAAAGCGCCTCCGGGCGCTTTTTTTAATCGCTTTCATCCATTGGCATCAGCATATAGGTATGCAGCAGGCGCTGCACTGCATCTTCAAAGCTGACGTCGGCGCCGAGCAGGTCAAACTTTTCAGACAGCGCTGCATGGTCAGGATGCGCGCGGTCCAGCTGGATCAGCACATAATGCCGGCTTGCCAGCTGTTCAGGGCGGACATGCTGCATGCGCGGCTGCTGCAGGGCCACGCCGCAAAATGGCATGTGATGGATGGCCAGCAGAACATAATCCGCCTCTTCGCCGGCAGCGCTCAGCACCTCTGGATCATAGGCATGGCAGTGCTGAACAATGTCCTGCACAATCTGTTCAGCGCGCTGATTCAGGTTTAAGCTGACTTGGCGTTCAGGTTCTGCATTGTTAAAGCTGTCGATTAGCCACATCTGCGCCTCAGGCTAAAAATTCTTCAAAGTATTGCCAAATTTTTCCGGCTGCTTTTTCTGCGCGGGCAGGATTCTTTGCCAGCCCCATATAGTCATGCTCAATGGCCTGCAGGCAGTCTGCAATTTCGGCAGCAGCCGCCTGCTCATTTTCCAGAATATCCAGAATGTCGGCAATATAGGCGTCATATTCATCCTGCATGGATGCATCTTTGCGGATATTGATCGGGTCCCAGTCATGCAGAAGCACGTTTTGAATCTGCTGAATAAATAAATCAGACTTTTGCTCGTCGCTCATAAGCTTGCTCCAAATGCGGATATCTTGCGTTTCCGCCATTATATCGCTAACCGTATGAAAATCCTGTTTATTGCGGCGCAAGCAGCGGCCGCTGCATAGGCGTCTGTCTGGCCAGGCCCGCAAACCGTCTGAGGGTGCTGGAGCAAAGGCGCGGCTTCGGTTAAAATGCCTTAAAAAATAAACAGCAGATGATAAAAATTATGGCAAAAGCGCTCATTACCCTCGGCTCGGCAACATCGCATGGCGGCATCGTAACTGAATGTGACAGCTCCTTCCTCATTAACGGCATTGCGGTGCATTTGAACGGCATGAAGCATTACTGTCCAAAGTGCCAGACGGCGGTTGCTGCCGTTGCGGCGGACTTGTCCGTTACAGTAAAAGGGCGCGCTGTGGTCGTTGCTGGCGATAAAGCCACATGTGGCGCCATTTTTCTGCCCAGTCAGCATTTGGCCGTGTCGGCCAAATAGGACAAGCATTCCGGCATCAGGCATTATTCTGCTGGCTGAGTGACTCGCCATTCAGCAATAAGCGCAGAATGGCAATTATCAAAAGCGCTTTTGCAGCATAGGCTGGACGCATTCAAGGACGGACTGTATTCCTGCATGACTCAACCGATACATTTTACCCATGCCAACGGCATTCCATCCGCTAGCTATCAAAAGTTTTTTCAGGCTTTTGGCGCCGGCTATAATTTGAAAGCGATTCCGCTGATCGGCATGAACGCTGAATTTCCCGTGACTTACCGCTGGACGCATCTGGTGGATCAAGTGATTCAGGATATTCAGCAGCAGTTTCCTAATCAGCAAGTCATTGGCCTGGGGCATTCTTTCGGCTCTCTGGTCACGCTGATGTGCGCCTATAAGCGCCCTGAGCTGTTTTCGCAGCTGGTGATCATGGACCCGCCTTTTGTGATTGGCGGCAAATCCGCGATTTTTGAAGGCCTGCAGAAATTAAAGCTGAAAGCTGCAGATAGGATCACCCCAGCGGGCATCACCCTGAAGCGCAAAGACCATTGGCCAAACCGGGAAAAGGCTTATCAGTCATTGCGCAATAACCGCCTATTCAAGCATTTTGATGCGCAGTGCTTTGATGATTTCTTTGCGCATGGCATTAGGGAAGATCACAGCAGGGGCGGTGTAACCTTAACTATTCCCAAAGTAACCGAAGCGCAGATTTTCCGCACGGTGCCGGCGTGGTGGTGGCGGACGCCGCGCAAAGCGCCAAATGTGCCTGTGCATTTGATTACCGCGCAGCAAAGCCATTTCTTTAAGCAGGGCCTGCCGCAGGGCATGAAGAAAAGCTATGGCATTGAATTCAGCGTGGTCGAAGGCGGGCATATGTTTCCGCTGGAGCAGCCGGAGGCTGCGGCGAAGTGCGTTCAGCAGATTATCCGCCTGCAGGAAGCATAAAAAGGAGATTCCTAAGAATCTCCTTTAAAGCCAATTTTGCGGGCTACTTACAGATGAGCGTAATTGGCTTGCCAATGTCCGTATCCGCATTTAATGTGAATTCGCTTTTGCACAGGCCATCAGCAGTCTGCACTTCAATTGGATAATGCTGAGGTGCTAAACCGAACACAGTCACCAGACTGCTGCTGGCAATCGGGTATTTCCCATTTGGAATACCTAAAACACGAACCACACTGCCGCTGGCTAAAGCCTGCTGATTTGCATCAACAAACCTGAAGGTTACATCTCTGCTTTGATTATTTCTAATTGGAAAATCAACGATGTAACCGCGCTGATTCATTGGCGTAAACGTATGGAATGTTTCGGCAATATTGGCATCAATGCCGATTTGACTTTCATCAAAGGCAATGCTGTTTTTGGTATAGCCTGTTAAATTGTAGCTGAAAATTTCCCCATTTTTATCGGTTTTTCCTATGTGGGAGCCATTGCTGTACACATCAATATTTGGCGCATTTTCTAAGCGGACGAGAGAAAAGCTGTTGTTGATGTATTTGCTCAGGTCAAAGCGGTTGCCCAGCCAAACGAGTGACCCCATATAGCTTGCGGTGTAATATTTTTGATCATCTGTTTGCAAATACTGCAAATTCAAGTCGCCGGCATTGGTTTTAAAGCGTGTACTGAGATTGCCGGAATATACGTCATGTGAGCGGCTTGCGCCGATCGTGTAGTCAAAACCGGTATTTTCATAAGAATACTTGTTGAACTGCAGGCTGGTCTCGTCATCATCATGCTGTGAGAAGGTGACAGAATGTTTATTGTCATCAAAGTTATAGCTCAGCATTAAATCAACGCTGGCGCGGTCGCCGCTTTCAGCATCATAGGACACGCCGAAGCTGCCAAAAAGCCCTTTTGCGAGGGATTGGCTGGTTCTTAAATTAAAAATCCGCTGATCCTGCCGGTCAATGCCTTCTCGGTATTTTCTTTCCACATAGCTTAACGATAAGTTGTTAATGAATGGAATTTGATTTCTGGATAAGTAGATTTGGTTTTCCTGCTTAGGCAGGTAACTGGCTGTATAGTCATCTAAACCCAGCATGCGGAATTCTGGGCTGTAATACTGAGAGCGCAAGCCAATACTGTACGATTGCGTATCACGCTTAAATTCAGTATTGACGGTATAGCCTTCTAAACCGAGGTCATCTGCATGGCTGTAGGACGAATTCACTTCCAGCAAGCCAAGCTTATACAGATACTGACTCCATAGCAGTCCGGCGCTTTCCAGTTTTTTGCTGTAGTCGGCAACAGCGCCTAATGTTGTGGATGAACTGATGCCTTTGCGGATATAGGCGCTTCCGAACCAGTCGCGGTAATCATTGTCATCGTAGGCATAGTTATAGCGGAGCTTGCCGGCGGAAATATTATAATCCGTCAAACCGGGGCGCAGCAGGCGCTGATTGACAAAGATCGGTATGCTTTTGACCGTTGTATTGCCTAAAATATCCTTTACGACAATTTCAGCATTGCCAAGGCCATTAAAGCCAAGATTGCTGTCTATATTGAACTGGCCCGGATTAACCTTGGCATTATAGGCTTGCGCGCCGTTAATAATTAAATCGACGCTGGATTGAGTCAGCGCGCTGCCTTCAATCGAGGGCGTATTCCAATAGGTATAATTGGGCCGGCTGGTAAAGTTGGTGCCAAAGCTGAATCCGCCAAAATAGAAAGACTGGTTTAAGCCTGTATGGGTGCTGATATTATCGCCCAGTTTTAAACTGCTCAGCTGTTTTGGAAACTCAAAACTCAATGAGGTATTTAAACGGCTGCTGTCCTGGAAATTAGCCTGTTCATTATTATAGTTTTTCCGGAAAATATGGCTGCTGTTGAAGAGTATATTTTTCCAGAAGAGATTTAAATCTGTAGAGGCATTTGCCTGCTTATTAAAATCTCCATCTTGAAAATAGAGATTGTAGTTTATAAAACCGCCTAAATTGGGCAGATCCGGCAGGTATGGCTGCCGGGATGACAGCTTTTGCGCCAGCATATATTGCGCAGGAATGCTGAGTTTGAATAATTGATGCTGTTCATCCATTTGACTGCTGATATCCGGGCGGTCAATTAAACAATATTGCAGATTGTCTTTATTTAAATGGGTAAATTTGGATATATCGACAAATCCGCCTTTTAAAAGGCTGCATTCGATATAGGTCTGGCTGTTTTCCCTTAAAATAAAAGCATCCTGCTTCAGGTCTACACCATTAATCCAAAGTCCCAAAATTGAATTGTCTGAATTTGGGCTGCTTACAGGCGGCTTTGCTGCAGATGCAGCCGGAACATCCTGCGCTTGCGTATGTTCTAACTGAATGCAGCACAGCAGCAGGATCAGCACAGGCGGGGATTTACGGATATTGCGTAATTGTCTGATCAGCATGGTCATTACTCCGCTACGTCAAATTGCAGTGTTTCAGAGCCTGCTGTTTGGACAATAAGTTTAAGGTTTTTATCAGGCTTAACAGCTAGTGTATTTAAATCAAATGCAACTTGTTTATGCGGCAGTACATATTTAAGTTCTTTGGAATTAAAAATATCTTTTCCAGCCGCATCCTGCAGTTTCAAACCCGTGATTTGAAAATGGGCAGTACCTGAATTTTTTGCAAGCAGCACCGGCTGATTTTTATTATTTTTAGCCAGCTGGAAAGACATTTCAGGCTTAAAGTTTGCGCCTGCAAATAACGGAACATTAAAACTGTAAGCGTATTTTAAGCCTTTGGCTTTCTCGGCATTTGGAAGGGGGGTAAATATGATCCGCCAAGCGGCTTCTTCCTGCAGCTGCATGGACGCAATAGGCTGCTTAAACCCCATGCGGATAATGCGCTTGCTGTTCGGTTCAAGCATAAAAGAAAGCGGATTGACCATCAATTCTGTATCGGGAGTTAATACTTCATGGCCTTGATTATCCTGCGTCCAGCGGAATACATTAACTTCATAGCTTTGCGGCGGTTCTTCATTTGAAGAAATCACATTCATGGTGGTTGTGCGCTGCCCATTATCGCCAGTGATGAAAAGCTTGATTGGAAAAATAGACAAATCAGCATGTGCAGGGATGCTGACAGCCCCGATTGAAGCAATAAGCAGGCACGATAATTTGTTCAAGATAGAAGGCATTTATTTTTTTCCCTTTAAATAAATTTAAAATCAAAGCGCTTCAAAACAGCCGCTGGCCTTTTCTGGCGTATAAAATGGCCTGCGGGTAAATAAATAAGCTTGATGGCGGCATGTGATTTTTTTAACAAAATAAACCAAATATTCAGCAGCGCAGATTTAATTTATTCATGAATTCAGATGATTTATTTAAAATTAGTTCGGTTCAACGACAGGATTGCCGGCTAAAATATTTTGCAGCGGCCGCATAGCTTAAAAAATACATAAATTAAGAAACATAAAATGAATTTATGTTTCTTAATAAAATCAATTAATAGGCTATTTCAATCGTAACTTCGTCGGTGTAGTCTGCTGCAAGTAATGAGGACAGCGGAAAAACTGGGGCACTTGCCGTTAAGGTATAGGTTTCAGGCGTTGCGGACAGTCCTGCTGTAACTTTCGTGCCCGCTGCATTATTAACCGGAACATTGCGTAAAGGGCTGGATAAGCTGATTGGATACACAAGAAATGTGTTTCCCTGAGGGCCGGCATAGCGAAGATATGATGTATTTACAGCGCCGGAAGCGTTCTTGGTTTTAGCTGAAATTGTATAATCCGCATTGCAGGTGACGCTGAATGTTTCGTTCACAGGTGTGCTGTCAACAGGCAGGGATTTTGCAATGGTAGTGCCGGCTTTGGAAAGCGTACATGCGGTTGGAACAGTCAATGTATACTGTACAGTGACACTTTGTGTTGCGGCATGCGCTGCAAAAGCGCTTGCGCCAAGCAGCAAGGCGCTGGTTAGTTTGAATAGTGAATGCATATTTTAAATTTCCCAATGCTCAAAAAAATGGGCCCTGTTATAGGTGAATAAAAATATATTTATAAAATGTTAAATATAGGATTGAGTTTAGGTTTGAATGATTTTTAGGGAATAACTAAATTTAGGTATTTTGAATTCATTCGGCGCATCGTTTTATCATCAGCCTGACGGATAAAACTTAACAATCTAAAACCTTAATATTGAATGACATGGCGCTACCATTCAGCCGCGGAGAAAGTGAGGCTGGCCCTGTAAGTGCCGACTGGATATGCAGCTAAATTTTTATATTCTGAGGAGGAAAGTTCCGCATACATGGTCAGATTTTTGGTTTGGCTTGAGCTGTTGAAGTGGACGTTGAAATCTGCATAAGCATTTGCGGCGGTCATTGATGCGCCTATTACAGGATAGTTTCCATCCCAATCTCCTCCGATTCTGGAAAAGAAGCTGACCGGAATATAAACATCGGGTTTGCCGTCTAAACGGAAGGCTGAATTATTGCCTGCGGGATTAGACCATTGAAAAGAAGGGCGCACCCGATTTTTACAATTTTTAAAATCTGCAGATACACGTCCGGCTTGAGCGTAATTTAAATTGACATTTGTGACTGGCGCCGTAACGGTGCAGTTGTCAGCGTAGCTGTTAAGCGTAAACGTGCAGCTGAGTATTGCGCTTAAAAAAGCTAAATTTTTAATTTTGAGCATGTGCTGTCAGCTTTAATTTATATCATAGTAAGTGAAACTATGCTGCTGCAATGCTGTTTCAGCTATACCTAAATTTAGGTATATATAATAAATTTCCGGCCCGCATGCAAAATACTTATTTTTAGGTATGTCCATGCAAAATTAAAATGACTATAAGAATAAGAGTTAAGTATTCCATCAGGCAGTATTTAACGCTTATAAAGCATTACGATAACAAGGAAAATATTATGAATCATGCAGTTGGCGCTTGGAGTGCGAAGAAAACTCCACTGTTGGACAGTCCGGTATGGAAAACATTTGATGAAGTTTTTTCAAAGCTTCTGGGCTGTGAATATACCTTAACGGCTTATTATGAGCAGGTTGTTGCTGGAACGCATTACTGCTTTGAGGTGGAGGTTAAGCCAATTTACCCGAATGCTGTCAATGCAACCAAATGGGCTTTAGTTTTTAAACCGCTGGAAGGCGCTGCTGTATTGGAAGGCTTCTACGATACACTGCCAATCAAGTAAACTGCTTGAAGAAATACTAAAGGCTGTGCAGCTTTTAGTATTTCTGCTCCGCTGCGCTGCATAAAAACTAAGAGCTGAACAGCGGCCTGATATTTTTTGATTAAGTTTCGATTTGAAAAAGTGGCTTTTCTGGCCCAATCATTGATGCAATATGGCGGTGCGCGTGAATCCGCTTAAGCCGTTCAGTTAAATTCCCGCCTTTTGGCTTACTAAGCTGCTAAAAATCATCTAAAAAATAGCGAATGCCTAATCAATAAATCCCAAATTATAGGGATAGAAATTGTACAAAATATAGCGAAAAATATAAAAAAATATATCGGATAGTAAAATGCTGAATTTGGATTGCCCTTTGCTTAAGCCAATACTGATTCTGGAAGATGATCCAAGCGCTCAAGCGCGCATCCATAATATTCTGAAAACTTTCGGTTATCTGGATGATGATTTATTTTTTTCACAAACCATAGAAAAGGCTAAACAGATTCATGAGCAGAACACGATCGGCTTATTTTTGGTTGATTTGAATCTGCCGGATGGATGCGGCATAGAGTTTATTCAGTCCCTGCGCCAGAGGCATGAGCAAAATGTTCCAGTGATGGTTTTATCTGCATGGAACTCGATTGAGACAATTTATAAAGCTCTGACGGTCGGCGCCAGAGGCTATGTCTTAAAGGAGCGGGATGATGTTGAAGTGATGTTCGCAATCCGCACCATGCTCAAGGGCGAAGCAATTATTGATCCAGGCATTGCAAAAGAAATCTTAAAAAAGCTGCATCTGACGCAAAGACGGGCCGAAATCAGCGCGGATGCGAATATTCAGGCGAACCTGTCCAGCCGTGAACTGGAAATTCTGAACTTCATAGCCAGCGGCTTCAGCAGCCGTGAAATAAGCGAAAAAATACATATTTCACGCTTTACAGTTGATGTGCATATCAAGAAAGTTTATCAAAAACTGCAAGTCAATTCGCGCACCAAAGCTGTGCATCTGGCGAAGCAAATCGGCTTATTGAGCTAGCTGCCCTGACGCGCTTAGCGGATTCTGGCTTCATCCAAATGGCGCGCGCCTTCCAGAATCATGCGGATCATGATCATGGTTTGCTCTGCAACGGCTTTGCGTTCTTCCGGCGGCAAGTCAATAACTTTGGCGCCCATATTGAAAACCAGCTGCGTAATGCCTTTAGCGACAATGTCCGGATGCGCCAATTTGCTTTGGTTGAGCCTTTCCAGAACAATCAGGTCTTCTTTCAGTTCCTGCTGGAAAAAATTCAGCTGGCGTTCAACCGCCTGCTTGTACGATGCTGAACCGGTATAGCCTTCGCGCAGCAGCAGGCTTAAATTGCCTTCATCGACATTCAGCTGGGCAATAAACACTTCCACTGAACTGCGGATAATGCTGTTCTGCTTGGATGCCTTGAGGCGCGCTTCATGCAGGATTTTACGCAACGCCAGGCCGGAGCGCTCAATCAGCTCAATGGCCAGCTCATCAATATCTTTAAAATGGCGGTAAAAGCTGTTCGGCGCAATGCCGGCTTCACGCGCAACTTCACGCAGGCTCAAAGACGCAATGCTTTTTTGCGGGCCAATTAAATGCAGGGCTGCCTGAAACAGTTCTTCTTTTGTAATTGTAGCTTTGCGGCCGACTGTGCGGACAGCTGCTGTTTCAGGGACAGTTTGAGGTTGGAGCATGGTGCCTAGATTCGCTTTCAATGCAGACCGAGTCATATTTTTCAAGGAATTGTAAACCTTAACATATTATCGCGGAAGCTTACAGCTTTTGTCGGGTTTAGATTAAATGTACGAATATATATACAAATATATATACATGTGTATAATAATTAAAAATTGCGATGAGATGTCTCTGCTATGCATGCACTTCAAAAAACAAAACAGCCCTTCAGTTTCTTTACAGAAAGCGTGGTCGACTTGAATGCAGTAAATTTCTGGCTGCAGAAGTTCAACCCGCTGTGGTCTAGCAATCAGGCGCTGGGCAAGGTTGTACAGAAGGAAATGGCGGCTGCGGATATGGTCAGCCTGACTTTGCAGGTCAACCGGCATTTCAAATTTGGCCAGGCGGGGCAGCATCATCCGGTATTCATTACGGTTGATGGCGTGCGCTATGAACGCACCTACAGCCTGACCCAGTTGGACAGGCAGCATGTGCTGCTCAGCGCAAAAAAAGTTACTGCAGGCAAAGCCAGCACTTGGCTGGCGGAACAGGCCAAGGCGGGCGATATTATTGAGTTCGGCCTGCCTTTTGGCGAAATGGCTGTGCCGGCGCAGAATGGCCCGCTGGTGCTGCTGGCAGCCGGCAGCGGCATTACCCCGATGTTCAGCCTGTTAAAAGCCCTGAGCAAAACAGATCAAATGCGCACACAGCCTGTGCAGCTGCTGTACTGGGTTAAGCATCATGAAGACGCGGCGTTCAAAGCGCATTTTGAAAGGCTTGCGGAACTGCATGCAAATTTCACATTCAAAATTTTCTATACGCAAGGCGCTGAAGCGGATGCGCGCTTGAACGAAGCCCATGCCTCACAGATCGCAGATCTGGCCGGCAGCACCGTATATGCATGCGGACCGGCTGGCTTCGCAGCCAAAGCCGAAGAGCTGTTTGCGCAGTCCGCGCAGGCATTTCAAAGTGAAGCCTTCAGCATGAACCTTGCGCCAGTGGATGACATCGGCTTTGTGAATGTCACGCTGGCCAAATCCAATAAAGTCGTCAGCATTCCTAAAGGCCAGTCCATTTTAGTCAGCCTGGAACAGCAGAATATTAAGCCGGAACATGGCTGCCGCATGGGCATTTGCAACAAGTGCGTCTGCAAAAAAGCCGAAGGCACAACCAGAAATTTAGTGAACGGCGCACAGCATGCCGAACCGGGCAACTTGCTTAAGCTTTGTGTCAATTCAGCGCAGACTGATCTCATCATTGATTTATAAGGTAGGACAATATTCATGAACATGCCTGTAAAACTGCAATATTTTAAAAATCCAAAGAACCGCGAGCTGACTCAGGCCGATTTAGACGAACTGGCCCGCGAATTGGATGCCATCCGGCAGGAAGTTGTGGATGATATCGGTGAAAAAGACGCCAAGTACATCCGCCGTGTCTATTCAGCTGTCCGCTATTCTTCCCTGGCCGGCCGCGCGCTGCTGTTCGCAGGCTGGTTCCCGCCGGCGTGGGTGCTGGGCACAGGGTTGCTCAGCTTTGCCAAGATTATGGAAAACATGGAGCTGGGGCACAATGTCATGCATGGCCAGTACGACTGGATGAATGACCCTAAGTTCAACGGCCCAAGCTATGAGTGGGATATTGTCGGTACGGCGGATAACTGGCGCCAAACGCATAATTACAAGCACCATACCTATACCAACATTAAAGGCATGGATGATGATATCGGCTATGGCCTGGTGCGCTTATTTCCGGAGCAGCGCTGGAAGCCGGGCTTTCTGCTGCAGCCGATTTACAGCATTCCGTTCTGCCTGCTGTTCCAGTGGGGCGTGGCCATTCAGAACCTTGAAATCGGCAAAGTCTGGTTTGGGCGCAAGTCTAAGGCGGAACTGAAAAAAGAATGGATGCCATTGCAGAAAAAAATCTCTAAGCAGCTGTTTAAAGATTATGTATTTTTCCCGCTGATTGCCGGCCCGGCAGCATTGCCGGTTTTTACGGGCAATTTGGTTGCGAATGGGATCCGCAATATGTGGACATTCAGCATTATTTTCTGCGGCCATTTCACCAAGGATGTAGAAGTCTTTCCGAAAACCGTGCTGCAGAATGAAAGCCGCGGCCACTGGTATATGCGCCAGATCCGCGGTTCATCCAACTTGACCGGCTCAGAAGCCTTTCATATTTTGACTGGCCATTTAAGCCATCAGATTGAGCATCATTTGTACCCGGATGTTCCTGCGCGCCGCTACCGCAAAATGGCGCCGAAAGTGCAGGCAGTATGTGAAAAATACGGCCTGAATTATAACAACGCCAGTTTGGTGAAGCAGTACGGCAGTGTGCTGAAGCGTATTGTGAAATATGCATTCCCTTTTACGAAGTAAGCTACATTAAGTTTTTGATTTTAAAATAGACAGGAGCAATTGCCTCAGGCAGTTGCTCTTTTTTATGGCTGTCCGGCAGCGGTAAATGCCGGCTTGTTTTCTATTCGTTATTTCTTGTAAGGGAAGATTGCGCAGAAAAACTGTATTTGAGCATTTATGCCAATTAAATAATTAAGAAAGTGTGGGTTGAAAAATAATGCTTGGGCTGGCCATATTTCCGGCGTCAGCAAGGCGGCTTTTTTATTTGTGACAGCTGTTTTTTTATTCACTTGAAAATAAAAACAAATAAATTTTAAGTTTAAATAGCGGTATAAATTTCCGGAATGTGCTGAAGTTTTTTATCAGAACAGATGATTATTTTTATTAAATGATAATGCTTTCCAAATAATAATATTTTTTAATTCAGCTGCGGATGGGTGTGTTTTTTGACAACACTAATTTGATTTTTATTATGCTAGATTTTGAACAATAACAACAACTGCTTGAGCAATAATATGACTAAAAAGCAAGCAAAAATTATTAGATTTTCCAGTGCGGGGTTTACGCTGCTGGAACTCATGGTGACTGTTGTGATTATTGCGATTCTGGCAATGATCGCCATGCCGATGTATTCAGGCTATATTACCAAGTCTAAAGCCCGCAGCGCAGGAGCGGATCTGGTTGCGCTGGGCTTGGTCATTGAAAGCCTGTATCAGCGCAATCTAAGCTACCCCGTGCCTGCTGTGAATCCGACTGTTTCTACAGCAAAAACGCAGGAATATGCAAGCGCATGGCAGCCGGCGGAAACCGACACTTTTGACTATACCGCAAATGCCGCGGCCACATCCTATACGCTTACCGCAACAGGCAAAGGGCGGAATGCAGGATGCAATTTAACGCTGAGCAATAAGAACATACGAACCATTAGCGGCGGTTCAGGCTGCGGCGGATTATCGTCATGGTAAGCCTGCCGCGGGGGATCACCCTCATAGAGCTTCTGGTCACGGTCGCGCTGATTGCAATTTTGGCGATGTCCGCTTTGCCGCTGGGGCGGGCATGGGTGGCCAATGCGCAAATCACCAAAACTGAAAAGCTGTTTCTGGAAGCGTATAGCCGCGCAAGAAATGAGGCGATCCGCAACCCGAATGCCGTGAAAATTGACGGCACAGCGCCGGCTGCGGTCTTAATTGTCGACAATACTTCTAAAACCATGACGGTCAGAAATAAAGATGACAGCGCCGCTGACTCAATTGTCTTGCAGTCCGCGATTGAACCCACGGTTACGGTGACGCTCTCCACAGCGTGCAACAATAAAATTCCGCTGAATAATAATGCTTATGTGCTCACTGCAGATTGCAATGTCTACACAATAACAGCAAGTGGAGGTACAAATGCAGCAGGTGCCTTATAGAAAAATGCAGCATCGGGCGCATCAGCAGGGGATTACGCTGATCGAGGTGCTGGTTTCAATTGTAATGATGGCGATTATTGGCCTGGGCGCGGCTTATATTGCCGGCCGCACAGCGGTCATTCACCGCGATCAGAATATTCATTTATATACAGTTAACCAGTTCCGCCAGCAGCTGGAAAACACTGGGCAGTGCAGCAGCAAAGCGGTGGGAACGCATACCGTGCAGGTGGATGTTGCCGGCTCAAGCGTGCAGGCGGTCTGTTCGGTAAAAAAAGAAACGTTCAGCGTCACAGCGAGAGACGGCTCCGGCAATCAGAACAATGGGGTCGCTGCCGGAACAGTAGACGTAACTTATGCAGATATTCAGGTCAGCACAGCGGACACTTCGATTGTTCCGATAAAAGTAAAAATATCGCCTTAAGGGGGTCATTATGATTCATTCACGCTCTCAGCGGGGTATTTCGTTAATTGAAATTCTGATTGCGCTGGCCTTATCTATTCTGATTATTCTGGCGATGCTCCGCGCCTTTGTGACGACGGGCGCGGTAACCTCAGAATCTTCAGCTGGCGCCAAAGCGGACAGCAGCATGATGCTGGGCTTTATTGCTGCTGACCGCATTCTGCAAGGAATGGGATTTGGATTAAGCAGTACTTCGGCTGGGTATGGGACAAATTTTCAGGTGCTGGATAAAGACGGCAGCCCGGTTGCAATCGGTACTGCAGGCAAGTATCTGGTTTGGAAAAGCTCAGATACGCTCTGCCAGGCCTTATACAGTCATGCAAACGGCCTGTATTTATATGGGAAATCTGCAGGTTATGCATGCACGAGCTTAGCCAAGCCGGCAGATGACACAACGCCTAAAGAGCTGCTGATCGCTATTGATGGCGCTCTCCGTTCATCAGGCATTTCAAATAATTCAAACAATATTGGAAACATTGACTTAAAAGTGGAATCGGCAGCCGGATGCGTGCCTTTTGGCGCCAAAAATGGACTTGCTGAAAGCGCCAAATACCAGGCGGTGCTGACAGCGAAAGCTTATGCTGCCAGCAGCGCCAGCACAGCGAAAACCATCAGCAATGTCACCTGCCTATTTAACTTCAAATAGGGGAGAATAAGAAATGAATCATATATGCTGTAAAACGGGGGAAAATGTCAGTACGGCGGGCGCTTTAAAACAGGCCGGTTTTTCTTCCCTTCTGTTTGTTGTGCTGGTCGGGCTGTCTTTAACTGTGCTGACGGTGGGCTATATGTCGTCCATGCGCAATCTGCAGTCAACGGCTGTCACTGCGCATGCGCAGACGCAGGCGCAAATGCAGGCCATGATTGGCTATCAGGCATTGACAGAATTTCTCAAAGGGCAGCCGATTGAAAATATCAATAAAATTGAAACAGGCACCTTAACGCGCAGCGCGCTGACGATTCCATTCAGTAAAGTCAGCTGCGGCACGGGTCAATATTGCTTTGATATTACCGGCAAGAGCGGCGGGGCAAGCGCAATACTGCGGAGCAATTTTCTGATCAGTGAAAGGCTGGATAAAAAAACGCAAACCGGGTCTGTTTTTGCCGGCGGGCTGACTGTCGGCGGCAATTCATCGTTAACCGGCAATGGCGTATCGATTGCGGTAAAAGACGGCATTGTTAAAAACAATTCTGGGGCAGATATCACAAGCCAGCTGGCGGGCATTACCGTTGAAAAATATACAGCTTCAAACTTTATTAAAGCGGAAGATCTAAAAGATCAGGCGAATTATATTTTTTCCCTCAATTCATCCGGCAATCAAGTCTGTGAAAAAGCCAATTTATACGCTGCCGGCGGGGGAGTGATTGCAAAGCAAAACTTCAGCTGTTCTCAGTATAGCGGCATTACCTACAGCAGCGGCGCCTGGAATATTGACAGTTCAAAAACCCTGCCGGCCGGCGTGCTGTGGTTTAAGGAAAAAGTGATTGTCAATCTTACAACAACAGATCTGATTAATACGGTGATCAGTGTTGGAGGCATTGAAAGTAAAATTCCTTCAGGCAATAAAGGCGTCAGCTATAATGCTTATGCGCCAACTGCGTATTTTATTAAAATCCCCCTTGCTGTTATTTCAAAAATATGCGGCACTTCGGGCGCCATACCTGTGCAGTACTGCAAATCTGACGGAACCTTAAAGCCTTTAGATGAGCTGGATGATTCTCCTGCAAATATCGGCAATATCTTATTTTTAACGAATGGCCAATTGGCGCTGGATTCAGGCAACTTAGGCGGGAAAGGGAGCGGTGTTCCCAACGCAGTCAATTATTACGGCAATTTAATTGCATCGTCCGGAGCAGGCGGAACCGGTTTAGCCTCTGCAAAATTTGTCGGAACGGGCCTGATTAATATTTTCGGCAATATTGTGATTACTGGCGAAACAGATGCGACTGAATTGAATGGCAATATTAAAGTCGGATTAATCAATGCAGACGCAACCGGCTCATCCATGCCAGTCTTGGTCAAAGAGTTCCTTGCTAAAGGCATTCGCTATATGTAAAAGGGCCAGCCTAAAAGCTGGAAGCCAGCTCAGCCGCTGATTTTAATGCCAGTCAGTTCCTTAACTGACCGGCATTGCTCAGCCAAAGGGCTATGCGCAGCCGCTGACTATGCCTAAAAGCAATGACATTGTTTTCTGTAGCGGGACACTTAACCGCAGGCGCTAGTGAGAATTGGCCAATGGGCTTTCTTTCTGATAGCTGAGCTTCGGCAAATGCTGGTCAGTTCCAACCATGAAGCGGTGATCCGCCAAATCCAGCATGGCTAAGTCCTCGGCGCTGTTGCCGTAGGCATAGACCACGGCATAATCCTGCAAATTGTACCGCTGTAAGATCCGCATTTTTTTCTGTTCGCCGCTGCAGTCCGCCGTCTGATACAGCCCGGTAATCTTTTGGCCTTTAATTTCGACTTCAGAGCAGATCAGCTCAATGCCCAGCAGGCTGCAGACCGGCTTTAAATACAGGTCAACAGATGCGGAAACTAAAGCGACATCATGGCCTAAGTCCTGATGCGCTTTCAGCTGGCTCAGCAGGTGCGGATCAAGCGATGCCAGCAGCTCTTGCGCGTATTCTTCCGCAATGCGCTGCACCTGCGCGGCGTCTGAATCGCTGAACATGGCATGGTATAGCTTAGGGCGCATGGCATGGGCAGGGTACAGGTTTAAATAGTAGCCCTGAATCCACGGCAGGATTTTCAGCCCCCGCCGGACAATATGGCGCTTGGAAAGCGAATAGAAGATGAACCCTGTAAAGCTGTCTTTGGTGCACAGGGTTCCGTCAAAATCAAAAAGCGCTAAATTTTTAAATGCTTTATTTTGTTCATGCATGTCTGATAGCGTCCGTTCACTCTGCTCGCGAACCAGTTGGTATTGTAGTCCCGGCTGAGCTTCGGCCCTGAAATGACGACTTGCGGCATCATGGCGTAAAACGGTTCTTTGCCGGTTTTTTCTTTATACAGCTTGGTGACGGCGCGGTAGGTCGCCGTGTCTTCAAAGTCCTGCTCTTTTTCAGTTTTTAAGTCTGCGCGGATTTGGCGCGGGGTTAAAATCACATTATTGGCCGCGAAGACATTGGTTAATTCGCGTTCGGATTCGCTTTTGGCCGAGCGCGGCGAACCGTCTTTGCTGTACAGCAGCAAGTCGCCGTCCAAGGTCAACTCGGCTGCGGTCAAGTCATTCAGCATGCTTTGGAAGGCGGCGTTGCGGCTGGAGTACATGCCTGAATTATAATCTGCAAAGCGGTACAGCGGCTTGTCGTAGTCTGCCGGGTACATCATTAAGCGGTGAATGCCATAATACAGGCCGCCATATTGAGAATATAAATCGGTGCGGAGTTCAGCAATGTTTCCGCCTTGGCGCTTATGCTCTTTGGCATAGCCGATATGCACCTGCATGGAGCCTAAAGTGGTAATCGGATTCATTTTCTCGCCAAAATCCTGGCCGACCAATTTGGCGGCGCCAGTCAGCGCGCTGACATGATAATGCTTGGACATATAGTCAAAAATTTCGCGGTACAGCTCATCCAGCTCGCGCTCGGTTTTCACGCGGCGCATTTGGCTTAAATAGTTGTCTTTAGGGTTGGGCTGGGTTTTCAGCACTTCCTCAAAATAGCCTGCAACGGTGCCGCCAATGCCATCGCCCAGTTTTTCTTTAAATTTTTCATCTAGGCGGGTTTGGACTTCCTTGACTGCTTTTTCGCCTAAGCCGGGGACTTGAGGGTCAGCGACAAAGTTGGATTCCTGATCGACAACGGCAACAATTGAGCAGACATTTTCCTTGGTTTGCGGAATGCCAAGCTGCTCTGTAATGTCGTAAATATCCTGCGCCCAAGATGTGCGGTCATTGACGCGCCCAGGAAGTGCTTTGCGGATCTGCTCTGCATTTAAGGTCGGCTCATCATCTTTAGACCACCATGAGCCGTTTCCGCAGGCAGCTAAGCCGATTGAGACCGCTAAAACAGACATTGTTTTAACGCAAGCAGTGTAAGCAAAGTTTTTTTTCATAGTGTAGAAAGCATGTTCCGAAAATGTGAGCCGAATGAGCAGATGCAGTATACTATGGCCGCTAAAAAAGTGATGGGTTTATATGTATATCGCTGACTGCCGGCTGTCAAATAGTTTGACTGTGGCGCCGATGGCGGGCGGCTTTAAGCTATTGTAAATAGCAGGAATTGCATCCGCAGCGCATAGTGGAAAACCTAAGCTTAATGCCGCTGTGTGGGAAGCTTGAAATTATTGTTTGGAATTATTTTCAGCGCCGTTTCGCGGTCTGAGTGCCCAGCCCGCTTTGTGGTTTTTTGACAGAAAGCGCTGTTATAAAATATCAAAAAATGCAGGGATATAAATATCTCAAATGCAGTGATTCAAATCATTTATAGGAAAGATTTATTTTTTGAAGCGGTTGTTCTGTATACTAAACCAAGCGGCGCAGTTTGTTTTATAAATTATAAATAATATTTAAAGAGTTAAGGTTTTTTTATAATGACGGGATATGTAAGGCTGGCGTATATCAGCAAATTTTACCGCAATGATGACAGTTTCAAATTAGATTTAATGGATATTTTAACAACGTCAGTTAACTATAATGCCCAGCATGGAATAACCGGAATGCTGTGTTATGGAAATGGATGCTTTATTCAGTGTTTAGAAGGCAAAAAATCTGCAGTATGTGATTTGTATTTTAAGAAGATTTTAAAAGATAGCCGACACACATCCTGCCAGCTGGTTTATTTTGAGGAACCCATTGTCCGGCTGTTTGATCAGTGGGCAATGAAGTTTGCGCCGCTGAATCCCAATTTAAGAAATTTTTTTTTAGAAAATCATCAGAATGAGTTTGACCCATATCTGCTGAATTCAATCACAATCGGGCCGTTTATCAAACTGCTGTCAACGCAGCAGGGGTGGGAATATTATATTTAATCCGGCAGATGCATCGCCAGTATAGCGCGCTGTAATTTAAACCAAATTGAAAAATCAGATTATTTTAAGTGGATAAAAACATTGATAAATTTTTAAAATATAATAAAATTAACTACTAAAATATAATATTTGGTTGGGTCATGGGTGTGCGCAGTTGCGTTGTCTTAGCACTGACAGCTGTATTTTCCTTATTTGCCTGCGCATATCAGGAACGTAACAGGAAAGCTGAAGTGCAAAGAGTAGTGGCGGATGCAGAGCAGCAGTTAAAAGAGCTGCGCCGGCAATAATAGCTGCAGTATCGGAGTTTAAACGATACTTGGATTTAAAATTTAACTTGAATATAGACAATATTTATCACCGCTGGCGCCAAAAAAACCAGCGGCTGATTAAATTCGCGGGCCTGCTTAGGCTGCGTAAAATGCTTTTAATATTCATGTTAAAATAATCATTTTGAGATAAGCGCAATGAAAACCGCTCAAATTTTTTTAAGTTTAACTGCCGCCGCTTGTTTTTGCGCCAGCACTATGGCGGTGGCCAAAACTTCCGGTTCGGTTTTTTCACCTAAAAAAGGCGTAATCTGCGACGCATATATCTGCGCAGATCAAAAAGGGGTATCTAAACCATTAACAGTCAGATATTTAGGAAAATCGAAAGCAAACCGCGCGTTTTCGCAAGGCAGCTTTGATGTAACAGCATTTACTTTGTCAAATGGTGTATTTTGCGACACGAAAACTAAATTGTGCCATGCTGACCGCTATTTCGATCAGAACGGCAAGCGCAGTAAAGTTGATAAAAATATGACGGACAAGCTGTTTCAAAAATAGGGCGCTTAATGCGTCCTCGTGCATGCTTCTAACCGCCTCGGGCGGTTTTTTTACGGGTGCAATCTATCAGCCTGCAATTTCCTGCGCTGGATTGATCAGGCCGAAGCAGCAAGCACTGTGCAGCCGCTTCCGGCACTGGAATTCATGTGCTGGGGGGAAGCAAGTTTGTTCAGGCTGCAGATAAAGCAGAGCTCTCGGGGCCTTTCACAGCCCCCGTCTTTACCGCGCTAAACCGCATTATTGAAAAAACCGGCATGCTAAAGAATAGATATTTTCCGCTGAAATCTCTAAACTAGCGCCGTTATTCAGCGCTCCAGCCCATGTTCCTGCAAAATCAATACTGTTTAATAAATTCAGCTAAGCTGCGCTGTTCTGTTCGGCGGGACTGAGTTGTGCCGGATTGAGTTCAATGTCAGCTGCAGTCTGCTCAATCCGCTTATCCGCGGAAGATGGCTTGCTGAATGTATTGAAATGCCGGATAGCCCTGATGCGCTGCGGCCGCGCGCCCATTCAATGAAGTTAAACGAGGTTGAAAAATTGAGTCAAAACAATGTAATTAAAGAATTGTTTGAAAGATCAATCGATAAGAAGCTTTGGGTTGCGCCGATGGCGGGCGTAACTGACAGGCCTTTCAGAACCTTATGCAAATACTTTGGCGCAGGGCATGCAGTCAGTGAAATGATGACATCGGACAAAACTTTGCGCATGAGCAAGAAAAGCCTGTACCGCGCCAATTTTGACGGCGAGCTGGCGCCGATTTCCGCCCAGATTGCCGGCTCAGACCCACTGGAGCTGGCGGAAGCTGCCCGCTATCAGGTGGCCAATGGCGCGCAGATTGTGGACATTAATATGGGCTGCCCGGCAAAGAAAGTCTGCAGCCGGCTGGCGGGTTCAGCGCTGTTGAAAGATGAAGATCTGGTGGCGCGCATTTTAGATGCGGTGGTGGATGCGGTTGATGTGCCGGTAACGCTGAAAACCCGCTTAGGGTATTTGAATGGCCATGAAAACATCATGCGGGTTGCCAAGCGCGCAGAAGAAGCCGGCATTGCAGCTTTGGCGCTGCATGGCCGCACCCGTGAAGACATGTATTTGAATACCGCGCGCTATGCGCTGATTAAAGACGTCAAGGCGATGCTGAGCATTCCGGTGATTGCCAATGGCGATATCGACAGTCCGGAAAAGGCTAAATATGTGCTGGATTATACCGGGGCCGATGCGGTGATGATTGGGCGGGCAGCGCAAGGGCGGCCTTGGATTTTCCGTGAAATTGGCCATTATTTAAAGACCGGCGAGCATTTGGCTGCGCCCAGCATTGCAGAAGTCCAATCCGTGCTTTTGGGGCACTTGGCCGAACTGTATGAATTTTATGGCGAATACTCAGGCTGCCGCATTGCGCGCAAGCATATCGCGTGGTACAGCAAAGGCCTGCGTTCCAGCAATGAATTCCGCCAGAGCATGTATAAAGTGGAATCCACAGCAGAGCAGTTTAAAGTGGTTGAAGACTATTTCAATCATTTGCTGGCGCATGGTGAAATCATGAGTGATGTGCAGGTTGAGCAGGTCAATTTGCTGGAAAGCTAAGCCATTTTTTAGCAGAAAAGGCCAGCTTAATGGAAATTCCGGCAGCGCTATTGATTATTCATCACAGACATGTCCGCTGGGTAAAGAAATGACTGCGCCATCCAGCGCTTTATCTAAAGCAATATATTCGAATAGCCGTTGTTTGGTGTTGGTTGTCATACTCAGTATTTCTTTGACCACACGATCACCATTAGGTGATTTTCCATTGGGAATTTTCTCAAAAATACAGCTGATTGCTCTGGCTTTTTCGTTGGTTATGGCTTTGACAGCAATTTTATCTGCTTTATCAACTAACAACGATGCTTGTAGGCTTCTCGCATATTGACTGACAGCTTTTTGCCGTTCTGCAGATGGATAGGTATTTTGGATATATGCATCGATATCATCACGGATGCCATTTTTATCAGCATCAATGCCTTCTACCGTATCCGTCCTTTCAAGCTTAGGAAGCCCGCCTGAATCTTCCATTTTTGCAGTCTTCTGAGCCGGTGTCCGTGCTGCTTCATTGTTGACTGGCTCAGCAGAGTCAATCCCGCATGCTGTGAGCATGCAAATGCACAGCAAGCCAGTCATTAGTCTTCTTTTCATGGAATACCTTTAAATCATTCCTTTGGTCCGGCTTTTCTGTAATAGAGCGGGTTAGGTCTTAATTTCCACATGTTCTTCCGTATCGCCGCTTTAAATCATGCCGGCTGACAGGAAGAACAGCCATAAAATGCGCTCACAGCCTTAATGGAGCTGATGCTCAGCCATATTCATTTCCAGAACCAGCTGGTTGATTAAATCGGCGGCTTCCAGTTCACGAATTTGCGCAGCGTTGCTGCCGGCCCAAAATGCGCCAAAGCCATGATCTCCCTGCTGGGACGCCGCGGCATGCAGCTGTTTGCCCAAGTCATAGGCATAAGGGTATTCGGGAACCGGCGGACGGTCAGGAATATCCACTTGGGTATGCCAATGGTTGATCAGGCCGCGCGCAGGACGCCCTGAAATGCTGGCTGTGACTTGGGTCAGCGGCTGATTGAACAGCGCCTTGCGGTAAGCGTCATTGGCATTGGAGGTTTTGCACTGCACAAAGGCTGTGCCCAGCTGTACGGCATCGGCGCCGAGCTGCAGCATCGCTTTGGCCTGCTGGCCGGTCATAATGCCGCCGGCGGCAACAACCGGCGCGCTGCAGTGCTGTTTCAGCAGCTGCACCAGATCGGCCGTTTTTATGCCGCTGTCAAAGCTTTGATTGAAAATGCCGCGGTGGCCGCCGGCTTCAATGCCCTGAGCAATAATAATATCAATGCCGGCTGCTTCAATCGCTTGGGCTTCGGTCAAATGGGTTGCGGAAACCATACAGATAATGCCGGCATTCTTCAGCGCCTGAATCTGATGCGCATGCGGAATGCCGAAGTGGAAGCTGACTGCTTTAGGCCGGGTTTCTAAAACGACATTTAAAAAGTCATCATTGTCCAGAAAGCTCGGGTAAATGCAGCGCAGCTGTTCCGGCGGAGCGGCGCCGTATTTTGCAAATTGTGGCCGCAGGTGCTGAATCCATTGCTGCGCTGTTTGGCTATTTAAAGCGGCGCTCTGATGGCAGAAAAAATTGACTTGAAACGGCTGATCGGTTAGCGCTTGGGTTGTTAAAATCTGCTGGCGCGCGGCTTCTGCCGTGCTGGCGCCTAAGCCGAGTGAGCCCAGCGCGCCTTGGTTGGAAACTTCCGCAGCCAGTTCAGGGGTGGATACGCCAGCCATAGGCGCTAAAAAAATCGCATGTTTTATTTCAAGCTGTTCTAATAAAGTCATAAGCAAAGCTCCTTGCGTCTCCTTCACTGTGCCTAAGCCTTGGAAATTTGGCAAATAATATCCGCTATTTCGTTGTGGAATGTTCAGGCTGAGCTATGCCCGCAGGGCAAAGCTATTTCCTGCGCTGGGCTGAATGTGCGGAAGCGCGGCTTAAATGAAGAATCGCTTTCACTGCCATTTTATGCATAATACGGGGCAAGATTTACAGATATTGAAATGATTGAGTAAAGCCATGAAGCCGATTCTTGCCGCGACCATTTTATCCAGTCTACTCATCAGCGCATGTTCTGCTGAAAAACAGCAGAAAGCTGAAGTTGATCCAAAAGCCTACGCCGCCAAAGACGCGCAGGACTTGCAGCGGAGAATTGATCAGCTGAATGGCCAGCTGGCGCAGGAATTTCAGCAGTTTAAGCAGAAGGAAAGTTTGGCTTTTTCAGATCAGTCTGCGCTGGATGTGTCAAACTTGAGAACTTTGAATCTGCATCCTGTCAGCTCGACCTCATTAAAGCCGACCAAAGAAGCCTATTGCGCGATGATGAATGGCTACTTTAATGAACTGTACCGCTTAGGGCATTACAATTTAAATCTACTGCCGGCCATTACAATGAACAATGCGCCCAAAACCGGCTTAATGCAGAAGTTTGAAAATGCCGATCAATTCTATAAGTTTATTTTAGATGAGCACAGCAGCTATAAGCAGGCGCAGCAGGTCATGGGCTTTGGCTGCAATTTGCGCGGCGCATTAAGCCCTTGATTTCTGGCTTTAGAGAATAGCGCTGAATATAAACAAGCCCATCAAGAGATTAATGCTGATCAGTTAAGCGTAATTTCATTATTACTGATTGATAAATCTCCCCTAACCCCTCTTTGAAAAAGAGGGGAACACCCTTGAATTCAATGCGGTGTTGAATTCTGAAAGCTCCCTCCTTTGAAAAAGGTGAGTAGCACTGCTGCGTAAGGGGAGGATTAAAAATGCTTAACTGGCTGGTATTACATCATTTGATGGGCTTATTTTCGTCCTAGCAGCCAGTCAATTTTTCCAGCTGCGGGTGTTCGCCGGGAAAGAAAAACGGGCGCAGTTTGACGCCAATGCTGTTGCCGGCAAAGGCAAAAACCAGCCACAGCCAGCCATGCACGCTGCCGGAGGCAATGCCGCTGAAGTATGCGCCAATATTGCAGCCATAGGCCATGCGCGCGCCGTAGCCTAACAGCAGGCCGCCAATTACGGCTGCCAGCAGCGAGCGTTTGGGAATGTTGAAATTCGGCGCGAACTTGCCGGCAAGGCTGGCGGCCAGCAAGGCGCCGAGCATAATGCCGAAATTCATCACCGATGTAATATCCAGCCAAATTGATTCACTCAGGGCTTTGGCATTGGCCGGCTGCTGCCAGTAGCTCCATGAAGCGACATCCATACCGGCAAAGCTGGCTGTTTTAGCTGCCCAGACCGCCAGCGCAGATGTTACGCCCCAAGGGCGGCCTGCCAGCGCTAAAGTGGCAAAATTCAGCAGGGTGAGGATAACTCCAGCCCAAAGCAAGGGCCAAGGGCCGCGGATAAAGCGCTTCCAGCCTTGAACCTGGCTTTGCGGTTCAGCCTCTAAGCTGCCGTGGCGCCGCTTTTCAAAATACACCGTCGCCGCGGCAATCAGCGCAAACAAAATGAAATTCAGCAGCAAAGCCGGCATAACGCCAAGGCTCTGCACCACGGAAATGGGCGCTAAATGCGGCAGATTAAACCACCAGTCCAAATGTGTTGTGGCAAATAAAGAGCCGGCGCAGAAAAAGGCTAAAGTCACAATCATGCGCGCACTGCCGCCGCCAACCGTATACAGCGTGCCTGACGCGCAGCCGCCGCCCAGCTGCATGCCTATGCCGAAGATGAAAGCGCCAATCATCACCGACAGGGAAACCGGGCTGACAAAGCCTTCGACTGGATTGCCAAAGAGTTCGCCTGCGCCCAATGCCGGAAAAAACAGCAGTACAGCAAGCGCCAGCATAAGCATTTGCGCGCGCAGCCCGCGGCCGCGGCGCTCTTTAATAAAGACCCGCCAGCTTGAAGCGAAGCCAAAAGACGCATGGTACAGGGTCATGCCCAATGCGCCGCCAATAAGGAACAGCAGGGCCTGATTTAAGCCGGAAATTTGATAAGCGCCGAGCGTGCCGGCAATTAATAAGGCAAAAGCCACCCAAGCCGATCCATGTGATCGGCCGGATGGCGCAGCAATAACAGACATGGGAGAAAAATGCAAAATGAATCAGCCGGATATTGTACGCACTTTAAATATCAGGAAAACAGATAATGCTTAAATCAATAATGCGGATATCTTATTTTAAATATCAATTTATTTGATGAATTACACCGGCGCAACATCAAAAAGCGAGCCAATCCAGCTGGCAAACAGCATGGCTGCAATCCCCCAGGCGGTTACCCTGAAACTGCCTTTCAGCATGGAGGTTCCTGCAAAATAGCTGGAAATGGCGCCCAGCAGCGCCAGTGAAAGCACGCCAACGGCCATGACCGCAGCTGTGACATACTGTTCGGGACTGAGCAGTATGGAGAACATGGGCAATAGCGCGCCCAAAGAAAAGGCCGCCGCCGAAGAGCCTGCCGCCAGCAGCGGCTTGGCTGCGGTATTGTCATGAATGCCGATCTCATCTCTGGCATGCGCTTCCAGCGCATTTTTTGCCGTGAGCTGCACTGCGACCTCGTGCGCCAGCGCTGGCTGCAGCCCGCGCGCAACATAAATTTGCGTCAGCTCTTTCAATTCATTTTCCGGATTGCGCTGCAGCTCGCGGTGCTCCATGTCCAAGTCCGCTTTTTCTATATCTTCCTGTGATTTCACAGAAATGTACTCACCGGCGGCCATAGAGCTTGCGCCTGAAATCAAGCCGGCGATGCAGGTAATCAGCAGCGTCTGTGCCGAAGCGCCGCTGGCTGCCATGCCCATAATTAAGCTGGTTACTGAAATAATGCCGTCATTTGCGCCCAGCACCGCGGCTCTGAGCCAGCCCGTGCGGTGAATATAGTGATGTTCATGATGGTGTGGAAAAGACATGCTGCAGTCCCGCTGATTTAATTTTCTACATAATGGACAGGATTGAAGCAAAGTTGCAAGCGATATCATTATGATATTGCAGAAAAAAGCTCTCATGATGAGTAATGCTGATCAGTTAAGGAGTTTCAATAGAAACTCCTTAATTTTTTGGCTATTCACGGCGGAGTCTTATCGTTTTTAAATTCGATATTTGGAGCTCGTTTTGTTCTTTTGTTTCGCCAAAAGAACCAAAAGCATTTGTCATCCGCGAAACCTGTTCACTTCCTGCACTTAAATAGCCTTTTTGCAAAAACAATCCATTTCAAATGCCACGCAGGTTGCGGATGACACTTCCGCGTATCAAATAATATCTTGGGTTTCAAAAAGAAAAAGCCTGTCAATTTCTTAACTGACTGGCATTACTCATGATGAGGGCTTTTTGACTGCGGTGCAACTGCGCAGCAGTGAAATTACTGCTGGGCTTTCTCTTTTACGTCAGCTGCGCTTTTTTCAATGGCAGCCGCTGCATCTGCAGCAGCATTTTTAGTGGCTTCTTTAGCGTCATGCGCTGCAGTTTCAGTTTTTGCAGCGGCTTCATCAGCCACAGCGTCAATTTTGGCAGCAGTTTTATTCGCTGCGGCTTTCGTTTCAGACGCTGCGTGTTCAGCAGCATTTTTAATGTCATGGCTCGCTTGGCTGGCTGCATTTTCAATATGCTCGCCAGTGGTTGCGCCTGTTTCTGGGGCTTTGTCTTTGTTGCAGCCGACAAGGGCAACAGTTGCAGCTAAACCGGCAGCAGCAAGTAATTTATTCATTGGGATGTTCCTCTTTTTTGTTGTGCCCGTAGCATGGGCTGGAAGTATATTAGCTGAGAAAACAATCAACAAGCGCTCAAAAATTGTTAATTATGTGTAACTTTATGGCTTGGATGGCTATTCTAAAGTTTCATTGTTTGACGTTCCGCCTAAGGCTCTAAGGCGTAAGCGCTTCAAGCTTTGATTTAAAGCGCTTAAGAACTGCAAATAACTATAAAAAAGTGGCTTGATTAATCTGCGATAAAGGCTGATTGATTTCAAATATTCTGCTGCGGATATTTTGGATGCCAAAGCCTTCTAGCCGAGCGGCATGCATTTTCAGATACTGCTCTGCGTGAGATGCGGTGTCAAAAAGATAGATGCCGCCTGCTTCCTGCGTATCTTTATTTTCAGTCCATATCTTCCACAGCATGCCATCTTCATGATTAATGCTTTCAGCGAGCGGCTGAAAGGCTTTGGACATTTCTGTGCCGAATGGCCCTTGAGTCGGGAAATCTACCTGAAGGATTACCGCCATAATTATGCGCTCTGACAATAGGTGCAAAAATTATAGCATTGGATAGGGACGCGCAATTTTTTTATTCTAAAGATAAAAAAGCCCGCATAAATGCAGGCTTTCTATTGGAAAATCTAAAAAATTAAAGGCCAGCAGATGCTTTAAGCGCTTCAACTTTATCGGTTTTTTCCCAAGTAAATGCAGTGTCTGAACCTTCGCGGCCAAAGTGGCCATAAGCGGCGGTTTGTTTATACATTGGCTGAATCAGGTTCAGCATGCGGGTAATACCGTAAGGGCGCAGGTCAAAGTGTTCACGGACCAATTGAATAATCAGTTCATCCGAAACCTTGCCGGTGTTGAAAGTGTTGATTGAAATAGACGTCGGCTCTGCCACGCCAATTGCATAAGACACTTGAATTTCACATTTGTCCGCCAAACCGGCAGCCACAATGTTTTTCGCAACATAGCGGCCTGCGTAAGCAGCTGAACGGTCAACTTTCGATGGGTCTTTGCCGGAGAAAGCGCCGCCGCCATGGCGCGCCATGCCGCCGTAAGTATCGACGATAATTTTACGGCCTGTTAAGCCGCAGTCGCCCACAGGGCCACCAATGACAAACATCCCTGTTGGGTTGATATGGAATTTGGTGCCTGCATGGAACATTTCAGCAGGAATGATTTTCTTCACGATTTCTTCAATCACAGCTTCTTTCAGGTTCGCTTGCGAAATTTCAGCATCGTGCTGGGTTGAAAGTACAACCGCATCCAAGCGCACCGGCTTGCCGTTTTCATAAGCAAAGGTCACTTGGCTTTTTGCATCTGGACGCAGCCAAGGCAGTGAACCGCTGCGGCGCAGCTCAGCCTGCTTTTCCATTAAGCGGTGCGCATAAGAAATAGGCGCCGGCATCAATACGTCAGTTTCACGGCTGGCATAGCCAAACATGAGGCCCTGATCGCCCGCGCCCTGATCTTCAGGTTTTTGACGGTCAACACCCTGAGCAATTTCAGGCGACTGCTTGCCGATCATGTTGATGACCGCGCAGGTAGAACCGTCGAAACCGAGGTCAGTGTGGTGGTAACCAATGCCATTTACGGTATGGCGAACGATTGCTTCAAAGTCAACGTTGGCAGTTGTTGTGATTTCACCAGCAAGTACTACAGCACCTGTTTTTACAAGCGTTTCACAAGCAACCCGCGCATATGGGTCTTCTTTTAAGATTGCATCCAAAATGGCGTCACTGATTTGGTCAGCCATTTTATCCGGATGGCCTTCGCTTACAGATTCCGAAGTAAATACAGCGTACTCGCGCATAAGTCCTATCACAGTTAAATTTAAAAGACGCAGTATGTTACATCGAGTTGCTTTAAAGGACTAGCTCAAGTCGATTAAATTGGATGAATTTATTTCAATTTATTGACTTTTTATTTGATATGGGCATCTAAAAAATTGATAAACAGCCCGGATTCTTAAACTTATCTCTGGCTGCCGCGCTTTTTAAGCCGGACTGATCCAGCGTACAGCGCATGCGGCTTGCCGGTTTTTTTATACGCTAGACATTTGATTAGCATGAACTATTTTAGATAAGAAATCAGAAAATCCGGGCGGAGGCGCTTCAAGCGCTTATTTTGAGTATTTATTTCATTCATTTTTTATTATAAAAAGTGAATTTTATTCACTTTGGCGCTAAATCTGTGTAATTTCATAAAAAATTAACACATTCCTGTTTAGCTGATAGCGTTGCAAAGGCTGCATCTATTTGGCTTCAAGCAGCTGATTCAAAATTGCTTTTATACTTATAAGCCAAGCAGGGCAAAGCGTTTTGCATAAAACAGCGCGCGCGGGCAGCCGGCTGCTCAACAACTGTGCGAAAAAGGCCTGGATTGTGATTTATTAGTGAAAACTTGTTCCTTAGACTTTACCCCTTGCTGTTTTTTTAAGACAATACGCACAGCTTTGAATTTTCCTAT
>NZ_JAVXCI010000021.1:19006-31629 GCF_036659555.1 Acinetobacter sp. | reverse complement strand
AAGAAATCTTCTCTGGTGACAATGCTCTTAAAGCGCACGATGATGCTAAAAACACCATGAACCAATTCGCTGCTCACTAAGCACTGAACTGATTCAAAAAACCCTGCGCAAGCAGGGTTTTTTTATGGCCGAAGGCCGCGATTTCCGGCAGCTGCGAATCCTGCGCGGGCCAGCTTTACTGTTTCAGCGCGAACAGGCCAAATGCCGAGCCGGCTTCTTTTTAAATGCAGGCCTCATTGCCGCGGCGTTTAAGCGCCGTACAGGATGGAGAGGCCTTTAAAGCGCTATTGCTGAAAGATAATAATTGCCCATGTCAGGAAAATGATGCTCAGGGCGACAAACTGGGCTGCGCTGCCCATATCTTTGGCATTTTTAGACAGTTCGTGGCGTTCCAGCGAAATGCGGTCTACCGCAGCTTCAATCGCGGAGTTAAACAGCTCCACAATCAGCGCCAGCAGGCAGGCAGCGACCATTATGGCCTGTTCAGCGCGGCTGACATCCAGAAAGAAGCTGAGCGGAATCAAGACGGCGTTAATGAATACAATCTGGCGGAAGGCGGCTTCATTCTGAAAGGCGGTTTTAAAGCCGGAGATGGAATATTGCGTGGCATTCAGCACGCGCTTAATGCCGGTTTTGCCTTTAAACGGAGAGGATGCGGTCATATTGGGGCTTGCAGTTTGAAATTCAGCCTATCTTAAAGCATGAAGCTGAAAGAAATCTGAAAATTTGATTTAAATTCCAGACCTTATTTTATTGGACAGGCGCAGGTTTAAGTTGGCGGCCTGCGCTGCATCGGGCAGGACTAAAGAAAAGCTTCAGTATTGCTTAAAGAAAGCGGCGGTTTTCAGGCAGAATTGCGCCGGAATCTGCTGCTGAAGCATTCTGCCGGCATTTTTACTAGGTTTGGCTTTGAGGCATGCCGGTGTCAGCAGGAATGCGGATCTGAACAGGCGCGGGCCAAATGGCGGGCTTATCCGGCCTTTATCTTCACAGTTTCTTCACATTGCTGCCTGTTTCACTGTTTTCTGTTGGCTGGGCTTGTTTTTTTTAGCTTAGTCACTGAATATCCATACTTATTTGTTATTAAAACCTTCACGTCCTATAACAAAGCCAAACTGCGAGTAATTCAGCCTGATGCTGTCCAAATTCTTTATCCACCGTCCCATTTTTGCAGGCGTTCTAGCCATTATGGTGATGGCCGCCGGCCTGTTCGCTGCGCTGAATCTGCCTGTAGAGCGCTATCCCGACATTGCGCCGCCCAAAATCAATGTCAGCGCAGCCTATGCCGGGGCTTCTGCGGACACGGTGGAAGAAAGCGTTACGCAGGTTCTGGAACAGCAAATCAAGGGCATTGATAACCTGCTGTATTTCAGCTCCAGCAGCGATTCCTCCGGGCGCAGCCGCATCAGCATCAGCTTTGAAAACGGCACCGACCCTGATACCGCGCAGGTACAGGTGCAGAATGCCATCAATGGCGTGATCAACCGCCTGCCGGAGGATGTGCAGCGCCAAGGGGTAAATGTCTATAAATCGCTGGGCGACACCCATATGGTGATTGGCCTGTATGATGCCTCAGGCAGAAGCTCCAGCATTGAATTGTCAGATTATCTGATGACGCATCTGGAACAGGATATTGCCCGGATTGAAGGTGTGGGCGAGGTTGATGTTTTCGGTTCGCAGTATGCCATGCGCATTTGGCTGAACCCGCTGCGGCTGAAGCAGTACAGCCTGATGCCAAGCGATATCCGCGCCGCCGTAGAGGCGCAGAATACTCAGGTGGCTGCCGGCGCGGTGGGCGATTTGCCGGCGCTCAAAGAGCAGTATCTGAATGCCAAAGTCACTTCAGGCTCACGCCTGAAAACCGCGGAAGAGTTTGAAAATATCATCATCAAATCCGCGCGTGACGGCAGTTTTGTGTATTTGAAGGATGTCGCCCGGATTGAGCTGGGCGCGGAAAACTACCAGTCCTTTAACACCATCAACGGCTATGAATCGGCGGGCATGGGCATTTCATTGGCGTCCGGCGCCAATGCGCTGCAGACTTCCGCGCTGATTCAGCAGGAAGTGGCGCATTTATCGCAGCAGCTGCCGGCCGGCTATAAAATTGTTTATCCGCGCGACAACACGCCCTTTGTGCAGGAATCCATCAAGGAAGTGATTAAAACCCTGTTTGAGGCAGTGGCCTTGGTGGTGGCGGTGATGTTTCTGTTTCTGCAGAACTGGCGCGCAACCTTAATTCCGGCCATTACTGTGCCAGTGGTGATTTTAGGCACCCTAGCGGTTCTGTACGCCGCCGGCATGACCGTCAACACCTTGACCCTGTTTGCCTTGGTGCTGGCCATCGGCCTGCTGGTGGATGACGCGATTGTGGTGGTGGAAAATGTGGAGCGGCTGATGCATGAGCAGGGCCTGACGGCTAAGCAGGCATCGATTGCATCCATGCAGGAAATCAGCGGCGCGCTGGTCGGCATTACTTTGGTGCTGACCGCGGTATTTATTCCGATGGCATTCTTTGGCGGATCGACCGGGGTGATTTACCGGCAGTTCTCCATCACTTTAGTGGCTGCCATGGCGCTGTCTCTGATGGTGGCGCTGATTTTAACCCCTGCATTATGCGCAATCATCTTGAAGCCGAACCCGCAGCAGGCTGCATGGGCGCGCCGGTTTAATCAGAAACTGGACGCGCTGAAAAACAGCTATGCAGGCCTTTCGCAGCGCGCCATGCAGCATAAAGCGGTTTGCCTTGTGCTGTTTTCCGGCCTGATCTGCATTTTTGCGCTGTTTTACCGCGCCTTGCCGACCAGCTTTATTCCCAGCGAAGATCAGGGCATGCTGTCGGTGCAGTTTAAGCTGCAGGACGGCGCGCCGATGTCCAAAAGCCGCGAAGTGGGCGAATCCATCCGCCAGTATTTCCTTGAGCATGAAAAAGACAGCATCAGTCTGGTGATGATCCGCTATGGGCGCAATTTTTCCGGCACAGGGCAGAATCTGGGGCAGGGCTTTATTGCGCTGAAGCATTGGGATGAGCGTTCAGGCAGGGAAAATTCCGCGCAGGCCATCCGTGAACGCGCCATCCAGCATTTTAAACAGCATCCCAATGCGCAGGTGACGGTCAGCATGCCGTCTTCAGTCAGCGGGCTGGGCCAGACCGATGGACTGGAGTTCTGGATCCGCGATATGGATGGCCAGGGCCGCGGATATTTAGAGGACAAGTTCAAAGCCCTGCAGCAGCGCTCGGCTGAGTACAGCAGTTTTGAAAATCTGGATAAAAAATCCAATCCGGACAAAGCCGAACTGAAAGTCAATATTGACCAGAAGCAGGCGATGGCTTCGGGCCTGAGCCAATCCGCGATCAACAGCACGCTGTCCGCGGCTTGGGGCGGCGCCTACATTAATGACTTTATAGACCGCGGGCGGATTAAGCGCGTGATGATGCAGGGCGATGCTGAATTCCGCTCCAAGCCGGAAGACTTGCAGTACTGGCATGTGCGCAATGATCAGAATCAGATGATTCCGTTCAATCAGTTTTCTGCGGTGGGCTGGAGCGGCGGGCCTGAAGCGGTTAAGCGCTTCATGGGCTACACCGCGCTGCAGCTGGAAGCGGATACCGCCAAAAATGTCAGTTCGGGGCAGGCGATGCAAGACGTGCAGCATCTGGCGGAGCAGGAATCCGGCATAGATGTGGCATGGAGCGGCCTGTCCTATGAAGAGCGCCAATCCAGCAATCAGGCGCTTTGGCTGTATCTGGTGTCTATCGGTTTTATTTTCCTGTGCCTGGCTGCGCTGTATGAAAGCTGGAGCATTCCTGCTGCAGTGATGAGCGCGATTCCTTTGGGCATCGGCGGCAATATTCTGTTCAGCTATTTCGCGGGCTTTCCGAGCGATATTTACTTCCAGATTGCGCTGCTGACCGCCATCGGCCTGTCCTGCAAAAATGCCATTTTAATTGTGGAGTTTGCCTCACTGGTGCAGCAACAAGGGCGCAGCGCGGCCGAAGCTGCGCTGGAAGGCGCGGCCTTGCGCTTGCGCCCGATTTTAATGACCTCTTTGGCCTTCGGCGCCGGGGTGATTCCGCTGGTTTTCGCTTCCGGCGCCGGGGCAGCCAGCCGTCAGGAAATCGGCGTCAGCGTTTTAGGCGGAGTGATTTTCGGCACCGTGCTGGTGCTGGTATTTATTCCCTTTATGTATGTCATGATCCGCAGCATATTCAGGCTGAAGCGTGAGGAATAAATAACTCTTTGAATTGTTGGAGTTTTGAAGCAAGAGTTGAGCTGGATGAAAATTATCCGTATCATGGTCGCGCCGTATAAACGGTCAAATAAGGATTTATTCCCTAAATGGACAGGCATTGTTGTCATCTATTCCTATTTTCAGATTTTGATATTCATCTTGCTCAGGATGAAGGCGCTGCGGATGCTCTAAAATAAAGAGTCCGGGCCTCCTTAATGCTGCGCAGGATGCACGGCAAAGGGGCTTTTTATGGGCTTTAATAACTTTCTTTACCTTTTAAATGATGCGCTGAGCCGCAGGCAGATTGAGCTGGCGCTGGATTCGGTCAAAACCTTCCGGGCTGCCGACTTGGCCGATGTGCTGGCGCAGCTTCCCTTGGAAAACAGCCAGCTGCTGCTGCAGCATTTGCCTGACCGCGCCTACGTCTTTTCCTATTTGGCGCCTGAAGTGCAGGTCAGATTCGCCAATGTGCTGGCGCGCAATACGCTGGCCGAAATTGTCGGAGAAATGTCTTCAGACAAGCGCGCAGACCTGTTCAAAAAACTGGACCGCGGGCAGCAGAATGCCTTGCTGCCGGCATTGGCGCAGGCCGAACGGGAAGATATCCGCCAGCTGTCCTCTTATCTGGAAGGCACTGCCGGCGCGGTCATGAGTTCGGAATACGCGACCTTAAAGCCTGAATTGAGCGTGAGGGAAGCCATTAACATGCTGCGCCTGGAAGCGCCGGACACAGAAACTATTTATTTTGCCTATGTGCTGGACGAAGCGCGCAAGCTGCTGGGCGTGGTTTCATTAAAGCAGCTGATTTTGGCGCAGGAAGAGCAGCATGTTTCCGAGCTGATGGCGACCAATCTGGTGTCGGCTTATGTAGATGCGGATCAGGATGAAGCCGCTAAAACCATTGCGCGCTATGACCTGCTGGCTTTGCCGGTTATTGACCGGCAAGGGGTGATGGTCGGCATCGTGACCTATGATGACGCCATGGATGTGGCCAGTGAAGAGGCGACAGAAGATTTCCTGAAAGCCGGCGCGGTGAATGCCGGCGCTAAGCTCAGCCTGAAATCTGCGCCAATTCTGCAGCTGTATCAGAAGCGAGTGTTTTGGCTGGTTTTTCTGGTCTTCGGCAGCCTGCTTTCCGGACTGGGGATTGCGCATTTTGAGGAGATTATCACCGCCCATATTGTGCTGGTGTTTTTCCTGCCGCTGCTGGTCGGCAGCGGAGGCAATGCCGGCTCGCAGTCTGCAACCCTGATGGTGCGCGCCTTGGCCACCGGCGATGTGCATTTTAAGGACTGGTTTTACCTGCTGGGGCGGGAAAGCCTGGTAGCGCTGTGCCTGGGCGGCACAATGGCCATTGCGGTTTCGGTTTTAGGCTATTTCCGCGGCGATGAAATGGTGGCGCTGGTGCTGGCGCTGAGCATGCTCGGCATTGTGCTGATGGGCTGCTTAATCGGCATGAGCCTGCCGTTTATTCTGAACCGCTTTGGCCTGGACCCCGCCAGCGCTTCCGCGCCTTTAGTCACTTCTATTTGCGACGCCACTGGGGTGCTGGTGTATCTATTTATCGCCGCGCAGCTGCTGTTTTAGCGCTGGCATTGGCGGGCGGATAAGCTAATCCAACATACTTTATCCTAAAATTATGCTTTATTTTCAACAGTACAGATCAGTTTGGGCCAGTTATGCCAGTAAAAGCGCAGGAAAAAAAATTAACCCGGCAGGAAGTGATCCGCTTGGAACGCGATTTGGCGAAATTCGCCAATATGATGGATTCCGTGGTGCGGATTCCATTCACCCGGCAGGGCGTCGGCGCAGACGCCGCCTTAAGCGCCATTCCGGTGGCCGGCGATGCCGCCGGTTTTGCGCTGACCTGCTATGCCATTTATAAAGCCCGGCAGATTGGCGTGCCGCAGGAAAAGCTGAGCCCTGTGCTGAGAATGGCGATGCTCGATGCTGTGGTCGGATTCATTCCAATTTTAGGCACAGTCTTTGATATTTTTATCCGCCCCAGCCGCAAAGCGCTGGAGGTGGTGCATGAGCATATCCGCACGGAATATCAGATCCGCAGCGATGCGCATGTGGTGCATCCTTTCCTGCACGAAAATCTGGAAAAAAAGCAGCAGCGGTCGGCTTTTTGGCGCAACCCTGCAGCAGCCTGGATCTGGCTGCATATTCCAGACCTTTTAGGCCTGCTGTTTATTCTGCTGCTGTTTTTTGCCATGTGGATGGGCGGGACATGGCTGTGGCAGTGGTTTCAAGGCATCAAGGCCGGATAAGCATATGGCGTTGCTGCGGCTGCGCTTATGGGCAGTCCAGCTGCTGCAGAGCCGCCACGCGCTGTTCAATTGACGGGTGAGTCTGGAACAAGGCAGCCAAGCTGAATCCCTGTTCCTTGCCTTCCGCAATCGCAAACGCTTTCATTTCCTTCGGCATCTGATCCGGCATTTCGGACTCAGCCTGCAGGCGCAGCAGCGCTGAAATCATCGCCTGCTTGCCGGCTAAGCGTGCGCCGGCTTCATCTGCGCGGTATTCGCGGTGGCGCGAGAACCACATGACAATGGCGGAAGCCAGAATGCCGAAGACGATATCCAGCACAATCGTAATGATGAAGTAGGCAATGCCTGGCGCTTCGCCGTCTTCACGGCCAAAGATGTTGCGGTCAATAAAGTCGCCGGCAATCCGGGCGAAGAACATCACGAAGGCGTTGACTACGCCCTGAATCAGGGCCAGCGTCACCATGTCGCCATTGGCGACGTGGCCAATTTCGTGCGCCAGCACAGCGCGCAGCTCATCTTTATTCATGCGTTCCAGCAGGCCGGTCGAAACAGCCACTAAGGCATCGTTTTTGTTCCAGCCCGTTGCAAATGCATTGGATTGATAAGACGGGAAAATGCCGACTTCAGGCATTTTAATGCCGGCGCGCTGAGCAAGCTGGGCAACTTCCTGCAGCAGCCATGCTTCAGCCTGGCTGCGGGGAGCATTTGGGTCAATAAGCTCGGTACCGGTGGTTTTTTTCGCCATCCATTTAGACATGAACAGTGAAACCAGAGAGCCTGCCATACCAAAGACAAAACAGATTACCAGCAGGTTGCCGATGTTTAATCCTCCGGCGCCATGGTAACTGCCGACACCGAAGAGTGACAGGATAATGCCCGCCACAACCAGTACCGCGAGGTTGGTTAGCAAGAACAAACCAATCCGCATCATTGAGAAAATCCTCTTATAAGATAAAAATAATCTGATTTGCTAATTAAAATCATTGACTCAAATATGAGGTGAAAGCCTCAATAATTCAAGGGAAAAATAGTAAATCAGCGGCAAAAACTAAAATAAGCCGGGTTTATTCATTCAGATAAATGCGCGCGGATGCCGTGGCATTGGCCGTGGCGTAAGAGCCGGAGGGCGCGTCGGTAAAGCCGCCTTCAGCAGTCTGAATGATAGGGCGCTGCTGCCGCGTCGCTTTGATTTCAGGCGCAGCCTGCTGCGCATAGCTGCCGGAACTGGCAATGATCTGGCCTTGGGAGGGCGAAGCGCTGCTGATGCCTGCGCCGCCGGCATACAGGTTGTTGTAGCGGCTGGTGACGCGGCGCACATAGTCCTGCGTTTCGCGGAACGGCGGAACGCCGCCGTATTTCTTCACATTGCCTTCGCCGGCATTATAGCCGGCTAAAACCAGTGCGGTGTTGCCGTTAAAGCGCTTGAGCAGCCACGCAAGATATTTTGCCCCGGCATTAATATTCTGCTGCGGATCATAGGCGTTCGATACATTAAAGCGCCGGGCTGTCGCCGGCATCAGCTGCATCAGGCCCTGCGCGCCGACAGGCGAGCGCGCATTGACATTGAAGCCGGACTCGGTATGCATCACCGCTTTAATCAGGCCCTCAGAAACGCCATGCTGCTGGGCTGCCTGCTTAATGATATGGTCAAAGGCGTTTTTATTGCGGCTGTAGCTCGGCAAAACGGAAGCTTCGCTTGAACCCCAGTTGCTGTAGGAGTGAATATTGCTGTCAGGATAATAGGTCGCTTTGACTTTGGTCAGCGAGCGGTCGGAGCTTTTGCGGTTGGTCAGCAGGGTGCTGCCTTTATTGTCTTTGTAGATATAGATTTGACCGGCGTGAGCAGCTGCAGCGCCCGATAAGGCAGCCGCGGCGCAGCATGCATAGAGTGCAAATATCCCAAATTTATTTTTCATTGTAGTATTAGAAAAAATTCTGTCCCCAAAACAGTTAGCTAAGAGTTTAGCAAAAAAAAGCCTGCTGCGCAGGCTTGCGCTGCTTATTTCTCAGCTGCTTTGTAAAAAGCAAGTCCATTTGATGATGGAATAATCAAAAAAAAATTTAATTTATTTTTATCCGGCATCGCTTGACAGTATTAAGTTATTGAAAATTAATAAATTTTAAATTGATCAAAAAGTGATCAATTTAAATAGAAGCCTTAAAAGGTGGGCAAGTCACCCTGTCAAGCCGCTTTAAATCCACAAAGTTATCCACAGGTTTTGTGGAAAACTGTGGAAAAGTCCAAAAGATAAGCATCTTGGCGGAAAAATGAACGCAAACGTTCAAAATAGCATGGGCTGCATGACCTGCAGATGACATTATTTTTACATTTTTCCGAAATCGCATTCTTTTGATGCGGGACGGGACTGAATCGGATAAAATTGCGCGGTATTTTTATTTATGGGTAAATCTCGTCTATGTACTCGCCCGTTGAGTCCGAACAAGGATTTAATTTCAAGCCCGAACTGCCGACCAGTTCCGCATACCACCGTTTGCTGAAGAAGCTCCGCCGCCAGGTGGGGCACGCCATCCGTGACTTTAAAATGATCGAAGACGGCGACAAGGTAATGGTGTGCATTTCCGGCGGTAAGGACAGCTATACCTTGCTGGATATCATGCTGCAGTTTCAGCGCATTGCGCCGATCAGCTTCGATGTGGTGGCAGTCAACCTAGACCAGAAGCAGCCGGGCTTTCCGGAAGATATCCTGCCGCGTTATCTGGAAGAAAATAACATTCCGTATTACATTCTTGAAAAAGACACCTACAGCATCACCAAGCGCCTGACGCCGGAAGGCAAGACCTACTGTGCGGTCTGTTCGCGCCTGCGCCGCGGTTCGCTGTACGGCTTTGCGCAGGAAATCGGCGCAACCAAAGTGGCCCTGGGCCATCACCGCGACGATATTTTGGCGACCTTTTTCCTGAACCTGTTCCACGGCGGCAGCTTAAAGGCCATGCCGCCTAAGCTGCTGTCGTCAGACAAAAAGAACATGCTGATCCGTCCTCTGGCCTATGTGGAAGAGAAGGACATCATCAAATACGCGGAAATGCGCAAGTTCCCGATTATTCCATGCAACCTGTGCGGTTCGCAGGAAAACCTGCAGCGCGCCATTATTAATGGCATGCTGCGCGAATGGGACAATGCGCATCCGAAACGCCTGCACAGCATTTTCGGTGCGCTGCAGAATGTTTCGCCTTCGCAGCTGGCGGACCGCGAGCTGTTTGATTTTGAAGCGCTGGATGGCCAGCGCGAGTTTGACTTCAAGGGCAGCTGTTCTGCCGAAGAGGCTGTGGAAGGCGAGAACAAGCGCATCAACATGGTCAATCTGGGCTATGCCGCGGAATAGCCGCCGCCGGAAGCTGAAAAAAGCATCTTTAGTTTAAAGGTGCTTTTTTTATGTTTTTGATTTATATCAAAGCTGTACAAGAAATATAAAAACTGAACGCTGCGTGCAAAAAACTTTAGGCAGAAATTCCTTTTACATGCTATAACAGGCTTCAAGCACAATAGCTTCAAAAGATGCGGCCTGGATAGGCTTCACGCAATGAACAAATAAATTGAGGAAACATCATGCCTGCTTTTCTAACTGATGATTGGTTTTCAACTGTTGAAACTCTTACCGCGCAAGCCGGCGACTTGAACCTGCCGCCTGCGCTGGCGAACCTTGCAATCAATCTGGTGGTTGCGGATGCTTCAGGCAATACTGAATTATCTTTAGATGGCGGCGCAATTAAGAAAGGCCTTTCCGGCAATGCCAAAACCACGCTGATTATGGATGGGGAAACTTTGCGCAAAGTATTCCTTGAGTTTGACATGGCTGCCGCCATGCAGGCATTCATGACGGGCAAAATCAAAGTGCAGGGCGACATGTCCCAGCTGATGGCGCTGCAGACGGCGAAGCCGAGCCAAGAGCAGAAAGACCTGTTCAAGCGGGTGCTGGAGCAGACTGCTTAATCCGCTTTCAGCAAGAAAAAAAGCTTACCTTAATAAAGGTAAGCTTTTTTTATGCCGCAGTCTTTTGCAGTCAGATGTTCACCAGCTGCGGCGTGGTCTTGATGTGCTCCAGATAGGCGCGGATGCGCGTCACATACTGCACCGCCTGGCGGTAGCGGCCATTGCCGGCTTTGTTGCGGTCTAAATAGGCATACAGGTTGACCCACTGGTCCGGGTCTTTGCCTTGCGCCTTAATGCGCGACTGGATCTGATTTACGGCGCCAGGCCCCATATTGTACGCCACCAGCGCATACCAGTTGCGGTCCGGAAATGGAATGTCCGAATAGCGGTTCAGCATCTGGTCATAGTATTTTGCGCCGCCCTGAATGCTTTGCGCAGGATCGGTGCGGTTGCTGACCCCCATGGCCTTGGCTGTGCTGCTGGTCAGCATCATTAAGCCGCGGACGCCTGTGGGAGAAACAGAGTTCGGCTTCAGGTAAGACTCCTGATAGCCGATGGCGGCCAGCAGATGCCAGTCCAGATCATACTGTTCGGCAGTGCGCTGAAAGCTCGCCTTGTAAATCGGCATGCGGCTGTTCAAATCGCGCTGAATCGAATTCCACGATTCCTGCTTGATCAGGTTGCGGTTATAGAATGAGGCCAGCTGCTGCAGGATGCCGTTTTGCTTGGAGCGGCAGACAAAGCCGCTGGCGGTTTGGCTAAGCGGGTCATCGGCATGCTTGAACACCCAGTTCAGGTCTGCATTCAGGCCATTTTTCTGCAGGGAAGAAGTTTCACCGCAAGAGGCGGAAAATGAAGTCAAATGCTTTTCTTCAATGCTCTGGATGCTGGCAGTGGTCATGGCGAAACTGGCTTTGCCCTGCTTGACCCATTTCAGCGCTGTGGCATTGTCATCCACGGTTTTAAACTCAAGCTTGACATTCAGGCTGTCCGCATAGTTGCGGACCAGGTCATAGCCGAAGCCATGAAAATGCTCGCTGTCTTCAAAGACGGTGGTTGGATTGACCACGGAAACAACAACAAGCTTGCTGCTGTTGACAACGTTATCGAACTGATAAGCTGTTTTGCTTGCGTTAATGCTGTGGAATGGAAGAACTACAGTACTGAAGGCAAGCGCTTTAATTGAGATGGATTTTAATGAGCTAAGGCAAAGCCTCGACCCAGACGTTGAACTACTGTGCATGTTGTCTCCGCTACAGGTATTTATGCCCTAAAAAGCCAAGGCGGCAGGCCTTAAACTTTTACAAGTTAGATAAATTCGATAAGGGTTGGGCAGTCATGACGTCATTCAAAATGACTAGGGAAAGAATCGAAAATTATGCAGAAAAACTGCAACGGTTAAAAAGTAAGCTGAGTGAAAAGATGTGCGAATAATAAAGATGAAAAAAAGCCTTGTCAAATTTTGTACTGGAATTATTTAAAATGTGTAACATAAGTGTATAATTTAATTAAGGAATTAATTTTATAAACTTCTTTTGTGCAGAAAGCGGGGATAAAATGCCCATTTTATGTAACTTAAGCCTAACTGCTGAAGCCTCAAATTATTATGAAATCTAACTTAATTACCCGCGGCGGGCATGATTTGCTGGCCGCTGAGTTAAAGCGCTTGTGGCATGAAGAGCGGCCGGAAATCACCCAGAAAGTCAACTGGGCAGCCAGCCTGGGTGACCGCTCAGAGAATGCCGATTATCAGTACAATAAGCAGCTGCTGAGGAAAATTGACCGGCGCGTCCGCTATCTAGGCAAGCGTCTGGAAGAGCTGCGGATTGTTGATTATTCTCCAGAACAGGCGGGGACGGTTTACTTTGGCGCATGGGTTGACATTGAAAATGAAGCCGGCGGACAGCGGACTTTGCGCATTGTCGGCGTGGATGAAATTTATGACCATCATCCGCAGCATATTTCCATTGATTCACCCATGGCGCGCGCGCTATTGGGCAAGCAGGTGGATGATGAAGCGGAAGTGATGACGCCTGCTGGAAAAAAACGGTGGTATATCAATGCAATCCGCTATGAGCAGCCTGAAAGCCCGCTGAATTTGCAGCGGTGATTTTATTTTGAGCAGTTGAAGCGCCAAATGCCGAAAAGTATTTGCCAAATTGCGGTTTTATTTATATTATGGCGCACATGGAAGCGTGGCAGAGCGGTTTAATGCACCGGTCTTGAAA
>NZ_JAVXCI010000021.1:17100-18994 GCF_036659555.1 Acinetobacter sp. | reverse complement strand
GACGAGGGTGTGAGTCCTCCGTGAGTTCGAATCTCACCGCTTCCGCCAAATATCGAAAAAGACCCTTGATTATCAAGGGTCTTTTTTTCTTTTGATTTTTGTTGCTCAGCATAGGCATTTTAGAATTAGCCACAGCAGCAATAGTCCGCCTGCGGCAGATGCCATAAAATGGCATGGAAGCATTTTTGGCCATGCTGAAAAGAGACTGATTAAACGCCGCAGAAGCTAAGACTTAAAGATAATATCGGCAATACTGGCGGTCAAGTTCGGAACCCTTGGAGGCCTTTCTGCTTTCATTCGTGGACGCAGCGCTTTGTTTTTTATTCAGCAGATTGTTTACAGTCAGGCCAAAAATATTCTTTTGATCTTGGTTGAGGGGAAGGCTGTATGCGGTGCGGATGTCCCGGTTAAAGTGCGATGGTGATTTATCTGCGCTGTATGATTAGCGGCCTGTAGGGCTATCATGCGGGAATATAGCTAAATTCTAAAGTCTGTATGACGCATAATTTCCTATAAAATATGATTTCATGAGGTTTTAGCTGCACTAACTATTTCGGCAATTAACGATGCGCTTGCACTGCCTCATTTTTTCTTTAGAAATTTAGATGCCTTTGCGCAGGCAAGTCCCGACTTTGGAAAGACCCAAAGTCGGCAAAAGTCTTTTGTTGCCCATACACGGCATCCTTGCCGTGATGGGCAACGTGCGGCATCCCTGCCGCACGCGCGTATCCAAAGTTTATTTTACTCAAAGGCCTAGAAAACTCGAGGCTGAAGGGATTTTTGCGGAATCGTTCAAGAAAACTTAGCCATCATATAGCTGAGTTTTGAAATCTGTATCACACACAATCTCCCATAAAATATGCTTCATTAGGTTTTGTATGTGACAGCTATTTAGGTAATTAGCTATAATAGTCAGAGCGGTAGCGGACAGGCTGCGGATTTTCATTGAGGCGCTGTTCGGTGCAATTTCCCAAAGTATACGGGCAGGCCATGGCTGATTGAAATTGACTGAAGGACATTCAGCATTAATTTTCCGTCTTGAATGATGCATTTGTCTTTGTTCAGGGGCGAAATGTCATAGCTGTTGAAGCTATGATGCTTGATTTCGACCAGTTTTTTTCCCGCGATGAATGCCCGTTTATAGATTTGGAAGTATTCGGTCACTGCTGGAATTTTTCTCCTGATAGTTTAAGGATGGCTTGAGCTGCGCCTGATTAAGCTTCTGATCGGTTTTGAAAAGAGCATCACTGCTGGAGCATGCTGTAGCCTTTATGCTTACATTATTTTGAAAATAAAGGTCGCCGCTTTCCAAATGCTGTATGCCAAACTGGATTCCGGTATTTGCATTGGCTTAATCATATAAATTCAAGCCGAAGCTGCCGCTCTGATGCTTCCTGCCATAGTACGGTCAATGACTGGATCCGGCTTTAACTGCACATTTGGATGCACTGTTAATAAATCAGCAATATTTTTGAGCTGTTCGGAACTCTTTCCAAATTTTCTTTAGCGTACAGGTTTTTCCTGATTTTATCCTCCGCACTTTCAGCTTCGGTGGCAATGGTATTTAATTGCACAGAGGTATTTGATGGCGAATTTTTAGCTTAGTCAGCAAAACAGCGGAGCTGAGCTGAGCGCGGTTAAGGCTGCAATGGATAAAGGCGGACAGGCAAGATGCACAGCTGTAAATATAAGCTGCAGGAATACTGACGATCAGTAACTTTTTTGGCGAAAATACAAATCAGAAATATCTTTAATGTAAAAAAGATTCAATTGAGATAAAAAAATCGATAAGAAGCTGATTAAGCAAAGTAAAACTTAGAAGAATGAAACCAGAAAAAGCAGATGGCGTCCCTACGGGGATTCGAACCCCGGTTACCGCCGTGAAAGGGCGATG
>NZ_JAVXCI010000021.1:2502-17090 GCF_036659555.1 Acinetobacter sp. | reverse complement strand
CTCTAGACGATAGGGACGTTTAGAAGATGGCGGTATCTTATTGATCCGCCACCAGAGTGTCAAGCAAATTCGGGCCAAGCCTGTTCAAAATTCGGCAAAACAGTTCAGCGGTTTTCTGCGTGTCATATAAAGCGGAGTGCGCTTCCTTGCCGTCAAAATCAATGCCGGCCTGAATGCAGGATTTGGCTAAAACCGTTTGGCCAAACACCACGGCGCTTAAGGTCACGGTATCAAACACAGAAAAGCTGTGGAACGGATTCTGATTTTTAGTGCCGGTGCGCGCAATGGCTGCCTGCACAAAGCCCAAGTCAAAATGCGCATTGTGGCCAACCAGTATGGCATGCGTGCAGTTCTGCTTGCGGCGCACTTCATTGACAGCTTTGAAAATGCGCTTGAGCGCGGTTTTCTCATCTTCAGCCATCGCCATGCGCATTGGGTTGGATGGATCTATCCCAATAAAGTCCAGCGACCTGCGGTCTAAGTTTGCGCCTTCAAAAGGGTTGATATGCGCATGATGCGCATCGCCCGGTATAAATTTGCCTTCCGCATCATACACAATCGGTATGGCTGCGATTTCCAGCAAGGCATCGGTCTGTGAATTAAAGCCTGCGGTTTCGACATCGACCACGACAGGCAAAAATCCGCGGAAACGCTGACCAATGACTGGTAGGGTTTCATCTGTCACACTTTTCTCCATTGGATGGTTTTACCCGCATGCAATGGGATAATCTGTTCACCATCCAAATAGTCTAAACTTTCAGGAATCACTTGATCTTCTTTTACCAGCGTTATGGTGCTGGTGTTGCGCGGGAGGCCGTAAAAATCAGCGCCAAAATGGCTGGCAAAGCCTTCAAGCCGCTCAATCTTTCCGGCTTGATCAAATGCTTGAGCGTAAAGCTCGATTGCGGTAGGCGCACTATAGCATCCTGCGCAGCCGCATGCATTTTCTTTAGCATTTTTTGAGTGCGGCGCGCTGTCTGTTCCGAGGAAAAACTTAGGATTGCCGCTGGTCGCCACTTCCAGCAGGGTTTGCTGGTGGGTTTGACGCTTTAAAATCGGCAGGCAGTAGAAATGCGGCTTGACGCCCCCGACCAGCATGTCATTGCGGTTAAACAGCAGGTGCTGCGGGGTAATGGTGGCAGCCACATTGCGGTCCTGCTCCAGAACAAAATTGGCGGCTTCGCTGGTGGTGATATGCTCCAGCACCAATTTCAGTTTAGGGAACTGCTTTAACAGCGGAGAAAGCACTTCATCCAGAAAGCGCTTTTCGCGGTCAAAAATATCGACATGATGATGCGTCACTTCGCCGTGCAGCAGCAGCGGCACCTGATGCTCTTCCATCTGCTCAATCACCGCATAGACTTTGCTGATGTCGCTGACGCCGCTGTCCGAGTTTGTGGTCGCGCCGGCCGGATACAGCTTGATGGCATTTACATGCTCAGATTCTTTAATTTTCTTCACTTCGCCGGGCGCGGTATTGTTGGTGAAATACAGCACCATGCGCGGATCAAAAGCTATGCCTTCAGGCACATGCGTCATAATGCGCTCACGGTAGGCATTGGCTTCTTCTACAGTTTTGACTGGAGGAACAAGGTTCGGCATGCAGATTGCGCGGGCAAACTGCTTGGCTAAATCAGGAACAGTGCGCTTCAGCGCTAAACCGTCACGGAGATGCGCATGCCAGTCATCTGGCTGCAGAAGGGTAATCGTATTCAAGGCGATTTTCTTCAAACTTGGAAATATAACAGATGATAATGCATATAGTGTGAAAATGGTAACGGCTTTTAAAGACAAATGGCGCGGGAGGGGTAAATTAATTTTAAAAATTGTGCTATTTTAAAAAGACTAAAAAAACGACATAAATGCTTGGGCATGGAATACAAGTACAATCTTGCAAAACTGCAATATGATAAAGAAAAATTAGAAGAATTGATTGCGCGGCAAAGCCGGCGCATCGGGCAGGTCTTTCCCAAAAAATTAGAAACGCAGTTCTGGGCGACCAATCAGGAACGGGCATGCGGCAATATCAGGCAGTATGCCTGGGCGGGAGTGCTGGCCTATTTTATTTTAACCGTGCTGATTATTCCTGGCGATTACTGGATTATTGAGCCGGCCCATTTCGCGCATGATTTCAGGCACTGCCTGGCAGGCTTGGTGAATGGCGCGCTTTGCCTGCTGACCTTGCTGGCTTTTTCATACCATAAAAAACTGACGCCGTATTTTCCGCATGCCTCCATGCTTGTGGTGTTTTGGGCAGTTATTTCCATGTCATGGCTGACTATGACGGTGCATACGCCGGCATTAAAGCATCAGGCCATGATGATTATCTGCATGATTTACATACTGGGCTATATTCTGACGGGCGTGAAGCCTGCGCACATGCTGGCGGCCGGCTTAATGGCTGCGGTGGTCACCATGCTGATGCTGTTTGCCCTGTATGTGAAATTTGACGCCATGGTGATGGCGCGGGTGCTGGCTGGCAGCTGCATTCTGGGCTTTGCCGTCAGTAAAATGCTCTGCGCGCGTGAGCGGATGATTTTCCTGAATATGCTGCGGGCCGACATCAGCGAAAAAATCCACCGCATTCACACCACTGAGCTGCTGCATTTAAGCCAGCATGATGAGCTGACCAAAATTTCCAACCGGCGCACTTTTGATGAAATGCTGGAGACCTTTTATGAGCAGGCCCGGCGCGACGAAAGTTCCTTGGCGATCCTGTTTATCGATGTTGACCACTTTAAAAACTACAATGACTTCTATGGCCATCAGAAGGGCGATGAGGTGATTTCATCCATTGCAAAAACGGTTAAAAGCGCGATTCGGCATATGGATTTTGTGGCGCGCTATGGCGGGGAGGAGTTTGTGGTGCTTTTGCCGGAAACAGATGCGCATGGCGCTTATGCGGTGGCATCCAATATTTACAAGGCGATTGACCGCCTGGGCATTCCGCATGCCAAATCAGTGGTGTCCAATCATGTCACCATCAGCTTAGGCATTACCGTGTTCCGCGGCGAAGAGCTGCCGAAAGAGGATTTGCTGTCTATTGCGGATCAGGCCCTGTACCGCGCAAAGCAGCTGGGGCGCAACCAGATTTATTACCAGTCCATCCGTTCCGCGCAGGTGGCTTAGCGCAGAATTTACTGCTTAAGGCGCAGGCAATAAAAAGCCGCTCATTTGAGCTAATGCACGTCAGTTAAGCGTAATTTCATTATTACTTATTGATAAATCTCCCCTAACCCCTCTTTACCAAAGAGGGGAATGCTTTTGAATTCAAGATTATCCTTAATTTCAAAATACTCCCTCCTTTGAAAAAGGAGGGTTGGGGAGGATTAAAAAATTCTTAGCTGATCAGCATTGCTCATTCGAGCGGCTTCTTTAGACTTCAAGCAAACTTATTTGTTTTTGTCTTTTAACTGGGGAACTGCAGAGCCTGAACCGATTGAAAGCAGGCCGGTGCTGGTGTAAATGCCAAGCTTGGCGCGGGTATCGGTGATGTCCAGATTGCGCATGGTCAACTGGCCGATGCGGTCCATTGGCGAGAACATTGAATCACCTTTCTCCATCGTCAAGCGCTCAGCTTCATACGTGAGGTTAGGAGATTCGGTATTCATAATGGTGTAGTCGTTGCCGCGGCGCAGTTCTAAAGTCACAGTGCCGGTCACGGCTTTCGCCACCCAGCGCTGCGCAGTTTCACGCAGCATCAGCGCCTGAGAGTCGAACCAGCGGCCTTGGTACAGCAGGCGGCCTAAACGCAAGCCGTTGATGCGGTACTGTTCGATAGTGTCTTCGTTGTGAATGCCGGTTACCAGGCGTTCATACGCGATGTGCAGAAGCGCCATGCCCGGAGCTTCATAGATGCCGCGTGATTTCGCTTCGATGATGCGGTTTTCGATTTGGTCTGACATGCCCAGGCCGTGGCGGCCGCCGATGCGGTTGGCTTCAAGAATGAACTCAACCGGATCTTCAATGCGCTGGCCGTTCAGTGCAACCGGGAAGCCTTCTTCAAAAGTTACAGAAACTTCTTCGGCCTTAACTTCCACATCGTCTTTCCAGAATGCAACCCCCATGATTGGGTCTACAATTTTGATGCCAGCATTCAGGTATTCAAGGTCTTTAGCTTCGTGGGTTGCGCCCAGCATGTTTGAATCAGTCGAATAGGCTTTCTCTTTTGACATTTTATAGTCAAAGCCGTTGTCGATCAGGAACTGCGACATTTCCGCGCGGCCGCCCAGCTCATCAATAAAGGTCTGGTCCAGCCAAGGCTTGTAGATTTTAAGCGCCGGGTTGGTCAGCAGGCCGTAGCGGTAGAAGCGCTCAATGTCGTTGCCTTTATAGGTTGAGCCGTCGCCCCAGATATTTACGTCATCTTCCTTCATGGCAGTTACCAGCATGGTGCCGGTTACTGCGCGGCCTAGAGGCGTAGTATTGAAATAAGGAACGCCGCCTGTGCTGATATGGAATGCGCCGCATTGAATGGCCGCAATGCCTTCCAGCGCAAGCTGCAGGCGGCAGTCAACTAAGCGAGCTTTAACAGCGCCATACGCTTCCGCTTTTTTCGGAATCGCATCGTAGTCATCTTCATCGGGCTGACCTAAGTTTGCTGTATAAGCATAAGGTTCTGCGCCTTTTTGCTTCATCCACAATAAAGCAGCTGAAGTATCTAGACCACCAGAGAAGGCAATACCAACTTTTTTGCCTACTGGGACATTCTGCAAGATAGTTGCATTATCAGACATTGTTAATCCTAACTTATTTCAAATAGGCACCATGAATTGGCGGCCAAGGAGAATCTGTAAACCATGCATTATAGCACTTCTACTTGTATTTTTTTTCTCAAAAAAATCACAATCCATAAAAAAATCAGTTTGATGATCTGATCTTTATCGAAGAATATCGGGCTATCCGCTGAATAATCAGCCGGAAACCGGGTGCAGGCGCGCATATTTCAGGCGGGGCAGGGTTATAAGGCGCTTTATGCAGGCTCGGCTGAATATCAGGCGGCTTTTATTGCGGCTGCAGAGGGCGCCGCTTCTTTGCTTTTTTCGGCGCAGCTGCAATGATGGCGCTTTAAATCGGCGCAGCCATGCCGGATAATGCTGAATTTTCTTGATCTGGCGCAGGCAGGCTGCCTATAGTGAAGCGCGCTGCAGCGCTTTATCCGCATTAAGCAGAACTTTATATTTTTCAATACAGGGGCAGTTTTTCATGGCTTATTCCGTACCGCCGCTTTATCCGCAGCAGAAAAACAAAAATGAAACCGCCAGCCTTGTGCACGGCATTTATGCAGGGCTGCTGAGCTGCGCATTGGCCATCGTCTGGTATTTGGAGTATCAGCAAAGCGCGATTCCGGCATTGGAGCTGGCCTTGCTGAGCATTGCGGCCCTGGCGATGATTGGACTGAATGCCTTGGCCTGCATAAAAGTCAAAAAAGGCGCCAATCAGGGGCTGATTTTGTCGCGGATTATGGCGCTATTGATGCTGTTCAGCTTTCCGGTCGGCACGGTTCTAGGCGCGATTGTTTTATGGAAATCCACTGCAAAACAATGGGAGAAATAAAGCCCAGCAGCGGGGTTAAAGCCAGTTAGTTAAGAAACTGACGGGCTTTTTCTTTTCAAAACTTGCGATATTATTTGATACGCGGAAGCGTCATCCGCAATCTGAACAAAAACAAAGCATTGCTTTGTTTGCAGTGCAAGGCGGAGCAGCAAGAATCAAAGCACTGCTTTTATTCGAAGCGCAAGGCGAAGCGGCGGTCTTTGAAATGGCCTGTTTTTGCAACAGAACTATTTAAGTGCAGAAAGTGAACAGGTTTCGCGGTGAGGCGCACTGCGCCGCAAGATGCTTTCCTTGCGAAGCTTCGCTTCTCATTTTGGCGAATGAGAAACACTGTTTCGCAAGGAACAAAACGAGCTCCAAAAATTCGATTTAAAAACGATAAGACTCCGCCGTGAACAGCTCAAAAGGTTAAGACGTTTATGGCGGAAACTTCTTAACTGATCAGCATTATAGCGGCGGGGCTGCGCTTTAAGGGCGGCCGCTCCGCGCCGCCTGCTTTTTAGCCCTGCGCGCGCTGCTGCGCATTTATTGACAATAGCGCGCTTTTTATTGCGTCAAATGCGTTAAAAAACAGGGTTGTTAGACTAAAGTCTAATAAGGCAGGGCTGTTTTTTCAATTTTTATAAAAAAGCATTAAAAATTAGATGATTAATTTGATTGTGATAAATGCTAATCATTATTGTTTGTGCAAATTGCCGTTATTTAAAACATTTTTACTGGTATGACCAATTGTGAATTATAAATTAATAATTGATCTTTAAATCGACAAAAAGTAGGATATTCATTATTAAAAAGTGGTTTTTTTATTTTAAATGCATATTGGTCATACCAGTATAATCAAGATTTGATCGGTATGGCCGGACCATTCCTTATTCCGGAAAGCATTTCAAGGAGATGACAATGCTTCAGCAATGGCAGCAAATTTATGACCCGATGGGGAATATTTGGCTTTCAAGCGCAATTGCCCTTATTCCAATTATTTTCTTCTTTTTAGCCTTAGCCATATTCCGCCTGAAGGGCAGTGTGGCAGGCACAATTACCGTTGTTTTAGCTTTAGCGGTTTCGCTTTTTGCCTATCAAATGCCGGCAGCAATGGCATTTGCATCCATGGTTTACGGCTTTTTCTATGGCCTGTGGCCAATTGCCTGGATCATCATTGGCGCGGTTTTCCTGTATAAGATTTCAGTAAAAACCGGCCAGTTTGACATTATCCGTTCTTCAATCCTTTCGATTACTGAAGATCAGCGCCTGCAGATGCTGCTGGTCGGCTTTGCTTTCGGTACCTTCCTTGAAGGCGCTGCCGGTTTTGGCGCGCCTGTAGCAATTACGGCAGCTTTGCTGGTTGGCTTGGGCTTTAAGCCGCTGTATGCTGCCGGCTTATGCTTGATTGTGAACACCGCGCCGGTCGCGTTTGGCGCAATGGGTATTCCAATTATTGTCGCAGGGCAGGTGTCTGGCGTAGATACGATGGAAATCAGCCAGATGGTTGGCCGTCAGCTGCCGTTCATGGTGCCGATTGTGCTGTTCTGGATTATGGCGATTATGGATGGCTGGCGCGGCATTAAGGAAACTTGGCCTGCAGTGATTGTCGGCGCGGGTTCATTTGCGATTGCGCAGTACTTGACTTCCAACTTTGTCGGCCCGGAACTTCCGGACATCACCGCTGCGATTGCTTCTTTAGTATCGCTGACCATCCTGCTGAAATACTGGAAGCCTAAGCACATTTTCCGCTTTGCCGATCAGGATGCTTCGATTGATGAAAATCTTGAGGAACAAAAGCAGAAAAAATACAGCATTGGCCAAATTGCCAAAGCATGGTCTCCGTTTGCGATTTTAACCGTAATGGTGACAATCTGGAGCATCAAGCCGTTTAAAGACCTGTTTGCGAAAGACGGCGCGCTGCATGACTTGGTGATTTCAATTAAAGTGCCGTTCCTGCATCAGCTGGTGCAGAAAATGCCGCCGGTTGTGCCTGAAATTAAAGACTACGACGCAATTTATAAATTCGACTGGATCTCTGCAACAGGGACCGCGATTATGATTGCAGCCGTGATCACCATTCTGTTCCTGAAAATGAAGCCGAAAGACGCGGTAACCGCTTTTGGCGAAACACTGAATGAACTGAAAGTGCCGATTTACTCGATTGGCATGGTGCTGTCATTTGCCTTTATCGCCAACTACTCAGGCATGTCTGCGACCTTGGCTTTAGCGCTGGCGCACACAGGCAGCGCCTTTACCTTCTTCTCGCCGTTCTTGGGCTGGATTGGGGTATTCCTTACCGGTTCAGACACCTCTGCCAATGCCTTGTTTGGCGCCTTGCAGGCGACGACTGCGCAGCAGATTGGCGTGCCGGAAGTGCTGCTGGTGGCGGCCAATACCAGCGGCGGCGTGACGGGTAAAATGATTTCCCCTCAGTCAATTGCAATCGCCTGTGCGGCGGTGGGCCTGGTAGGCAAAGAATCTGATTTGTTCCGTTTTACCGTAAAACACAGTATAACGTTCACAATCATGATGGGTATTATGGTTACCCTGCAAGCCTACGTGTTCCCATGGATGATTCCATAGAATTGATTTTAGCCAAGAGTTGAGAAAAGCAGATGAAAGTCTCCGACCAAGCCGTACAGCAGCTGCGCATATTGATCGAACAGAACAAGATGCAAGTCGGAGACCGTTTGCCTGCAGAACGCAAATTGTGTGAACAGCTCGGAGTTTCCCGCTCCTCCCTGCGTGAAGCGATTCAGCATTTAGCCAGCAAAGGCATGCTGGTCAGCAAGGCAGGGTCGGGGACTTTTCTGCAGCAGTTGCCGTCCAACTGGTCCAATCATCAAATTGTAGAGCCTTTAAGCGGCTTGATTGATCAGGACCCCGCTTACCGTTTTGATGTGCAGGAAGCGCGCAGCATTCTGGAAGGCGGAACGGCATGGTACGCCGCCCGGCGCGCGACGCCGGAAGATATGGAAAATATCCGCCGGTGCTATGAGCAGATTGCGCATTATCAGTCCATTGGCGATGACAATCAGGCCTCTATTGCAGACGCCAAGTTCCATTTGGCGATTGCCGAAGCCTCGCATAATTTAGTGCTGATACAGATGATGCGCGGCTTGTTCGACTTGCTGCAGTACAACGTTGTTTTAGGACGGCGCAAGGTCTATACCGAAGCGCACCGTTTTGATCAGTTGCATGATCAGCACTTTCAGGTGATGCATGCAATTGAACGCCGTGACCCGGAAGCTGCCCGAAATGCAGTTTGCGGGCACATTGAATTTGTAGTCCAACAGGTGCGCTCGATTGATGAGGAAGATGCCCGTCGCCAGCGCGCCAGTAGATTAAACAGGATATAACCATGATTATTTCTTCTGCGAATGATTATCGTGAAGCCGCGAGACGCCGTTTGCCGCCCTTTCTTTTCCACTATATTGATGGCGGCGCATATGCGGAATATACATTAAAGCGCAATGTTGAAGATTTATCCAAAGTCGCTTTAAGGCAGCGCGTGCTGAATGACATGTCGCAGCTGAGTCTGGAAACCAAACTGTTTGACGAAACTTTAGCGATGCCGGTAGCGCTGTCGCCTGTCGGCTTAACCGGCATGTATGCGCGCCGCGGTGAAGTTCAGGCTGCTGTGGCGGCTGACAAAAAAGGCATTCCGTTTACCCTGTCTACGGTTTCAGTCTGCCCGATTGAAGAAGTTGCGCCGGCGATTCAGCGCCCAATGTGGTTCCAGCTGTATGTGCTGCGTGACCGCGGCTTTATGAAAAACGCCCTGGAACGCGCTAAAGCCGCCGGCTGTTCAACGCTGGTGTTTACTGTAGACATGCCGGTGCCGGGCGCGCGCTACCGCGATGCGCATTCAGGCATGAGCGGCCAGAACGCCGCCATGCGCCGCTATATGCAGTCATGCTTCCACCCGCACTGGGCATGGAATGTCGGCCTGATGGGCCGCCCGCATGACTTGGGCAACATCTCTAAATACTTAGGCAAGCCGACCGGCCTTGAAGACTATATCGGCTGGCTGGGCAGCAACTTTGATCCGTCAATTTCCTGGAAAGACTTGGAGTGGATCCGCGAGTTCTGGGACGGCCCAATGGTGATTAAGGGCATTCTTGACCCTGAAGACGCCAAAGATGCGGTGCGCTTCGGCGCTGACGGCATTGTGGTGTCGAATCACGGCGGCCGCCAGCTGGACGGCGTTCTGTCTTCTGCGCGCGCTTTGCCTCCGATTGCGGACGCGGTGAAAGGCGACATTAAAATCCTGGCGGATTCGGGCATCCGCAATGGCTTGGACGTGGTGCGCATGCTGGCCTTGGGTGCAGATACCTGCATGCTGGGCCGCGCATTTGTGTATGCGCTGGGCGCAGCAGGCGGTGAAGGTGTTTCAAATCTATTGGAACTGATTGACAAGGAAATGCGCGTGGCGATGACGCTGACCGGCGCTAAAACCATTGCGGACATTACTGAAGACTGCTTGGTCAAGCTGGAAAGGGAACTGGCAGAGTAATTCTGAATCTCCCGCAACCCTTCTTTTAAAAAGGAGGGCTGCTCCCTCTTCTTTATTCCTGCGCCATCTATGGCCCGGGGCAAGGAGAGGCTTTCAGGCAGATTCAAAGCAGCAAATCGCCTGCGGAAAATTGTTCAGCTTCTCAATTGTTTTGAGGCTGTATGGCATTCCGAATGCATATTTTATGCATAAAGGCTTTTTGATTTCTGGACAGAAAAATGAAAAGCGGTATTTGCTAAGAAAACCATTTGCCGGGTGCTGAACCCGCTGCATAGCAAAATAGAATGAATTCTAGCGAAGCCTTGCGTGCCATATCTTGCGGCGCACAAGTTTTAAGCGGCAGCGGACGGCGCTGCCGCGCATCAAATGTTCCTTATTTAGTGATTAAGATATTTCTAAGAGCTTATTTAACAAGCAGTAAAGAGCTAAGAATAACTTTAGAAAAGGATTAGAAGTATGTCAGCGCAATTAAGTCCACAGCAAACCATTCAAAAGCTCATCGGCATTGTGGGCAAGCAGCACGTATTAACGGATGACAACGACACGCGCCTGTACCGCCAAGGCCGGCGCTACGGCTCCGGGCAGGTCTTGGCTGTGGTTGCTCCCGGGTCTTTGCTGGAGCAGTGGCATGTGCTGAAAGCCGCAGTCGATGCAGACTGCATCGTGATTATGCAGGCAGCCAATACCGGGCTGACCGGCGGTTCAACGCCATTCGGCGATGACTATGACCGCCCGGTGGTGCTGATCAGCACACGCCGCTTGGCCGGCATTCAAGTGATTAATGAAGGCAGGCAGGTGATTTGCCTGCCGGGCGCGACTTTAGACCGGCTGGAAAAAGAGCTTGCGCAGTTCAACCGCGAGCCGCATTCTGTGATTGGCTCATCCTGCATCGGCGCATCGGTTTTAGGCGGCGTCTGCAACAACTCCGGCGGGGCATTGGTGCGCCGCGGCCCGGCTTATACCGAGCTTGCGCTGTATGCGCGGGTCAATGATGCCGGTGAGCTGGAGCTGGTCAACCATCTTGGGGTGAAGCTGGGTTCAAGCCCTGAAGAAATCCTGAGCAGGCTGGAAAATAAAAATTACCAGACTGCGGATATTGAAAATAATCCGGGCTGCTGCGCATCTGATCAGCGCTATTCGCATGATGTCAAGCAGGTGGATGAAAATACCCCTGCGCGCTTCAATGCCGACCCGTCGCGCCTATATGAAGCATCGGGTTCTGCCGGCAAAGTCTGCGTTTTTGCGGTGCGTTTGGATACCTTTGAGAAAATTCCAAGCCAGGTGTTTTACGTCGGCACCAATTCGCATGATGACCTGACCGAAATCCGCCGCTTCCTGCTGAAAGACTTGCCGCGCCTGCCGATTGCAGGGGAATACATTCACCGCGTAGCTTATGATATTGGCGCGGAGTACGGCAAAGACACCTTCATGTTTATTGAAAAGTTCGGTACGGCCAAAGTGCCGGCCGCTTTCGCCATGAAGGACAAAGTTGACGGCTATCTGGAAAAAATCGGCATGAAAGGCCTGTCAGATAAAATGCTGCAGCTGGTGACTAAGTTTCTGCCGAGCCATTTGCCGCAGCGCATGAATGATTTCCGCGGTCTATATGAGCATCATCTGGTGATCCGCATTGAAAATCAGGATGCTGCGCAGGCTGAAGAATTTTTAAAAAGCTATTTCCAGTCTAAAACTTCGGGCAATTATTTCCACTGCAGCGATGAAGAAGGGCGCAAGGCCTTCCTGCACCGCTTTGCCGTTGCAGGCGCGGCCATCCGCTACCGCGACACGCACCGCAGTGAGGTGGAAGACATTGTGGCTCTGGATATCGCCTTGCGCCGCAATGACCGCGAATGGGTGGAAACCCTGCCTAAGGAAATGGATGATTTGATCCTGCATAAGCTGTATTACGGGCATTTCCTCTGCCATGTGTTCCATCAGGACTATATTGTGAAAAAAGGCGTTGACCCTTTGGTGATGGAGCATCAGATGTGGCACCTGCTGGATGAGCGCGGCGCGGAATATCCGGCGGAGCACAATGTCGGCCATCTGTATGTCGCCAAGCCGGCGTTAAGAACGCATTATCAGAAGCTTGATCCGACCAACAGCTTTAACGTGGGCATCGGCCAGACCAGCAAGCTGAAGCGCTGGAAATAAGCTTGGTCATTTAAAGCCTCAGCTGCGGTTCCGCTGATTAAGCCAGTCATTGAGTGACTGGCTTTTTTATTGCGGCTGTAAATGTCATGGACTTGGCGGGGCAAGCTGCACAGAATTGACCGTAAGCGCCAATAATATTTCCTAAATTGTCATCCCAAAATTTTGAAAACCCGCTAAAGTAGTATGCAACAAGTTGCAAAGCCAAATAGAAAAGGATGCATCATGACAACGACTAGCTATGCAAATATTTTAAAACCCCTGCATTTGGGCTTTACGACCATTAAAAACCGCGTGGTGATGGGTTCAATGCACACGGGGCTGGAAGACCGTTTCTATAACTATCCCAAGCTGGCGGCTTATTTCGGCGAGCGCGCCAAAGGCGGCGTGGGCTTGATCATTACCGGCGGCATCTCTCCCAACCGTCAAGGCTGGCTGCTTCCTGCAGGCGGCACCATGAATACTCTGGGCGATATTGCGCCGCACCGCCTGGTGACCCATGCGGTGCATAAGCACGGCGCTAAAATTTTAATGCAGATTCTGCATGCCGGGCGCTATGGCTATCAGCCTTTTGTCGTGTCCGCCAGTCCGGTTAAATCGCCGATTTCGCCTTTCAAGCCGCGCCAGCTCAGCGATAAGCAGATTCTAGAAACTATTCAGGACTATGTGAAAACCGCCAGCCTGGCCAAAAAAGCCGGCTATGACGGCGTAGAAATCATGGGTTCGGAAGGCTATCTGCTGAATCAGTTTTTAAGCCGCCATGTCAATCAGCGCACTGACCGCTGGGGCGGATCAATTGAAAACCGCATGCGTTTTGCGGTGGAAATTGTCAAAGCCATCCGCGCCGAAGCCGGCGAGAAGTTCATCATCTGCTTCCGCCTGTCGATGCTGGATTTGGTGCATGACGGCAACACCATGGATGAAGTCATCACCGTTGCGCAGGCCTTGGAGCAGGCGGGCGTAACCCTGCTGAATACCGGAATCGGCTGGCATGAAGCGCGCATTCCGACCATTGTGACTTCGGTGCCGCGGGCAGCTTTTGCTGACTACACGGCGGAAGTGAAAAAGCATGTGTCCATTCCGGTCATTGCCTCCAACCGCATCAATATGCCGGAAACTGCAGAAGAAATTCTGGCTGCCGGCAAGGCGGATATGGTGCAGATGGCGCGCCCGCTGCTGGCCGACCCGTTCTGGGTAAATAAGACCGCGACCAACCGCGTCGATGAAATCAATACCTGCATTGCCTGCAATCAGGCCTGCTTAGACCATACCTTTAAAAATCAGCGCGCGACCTGCCTGGTCAACCCGCGGGCGGCTTTTGAAACCGAGCTGGTCTATGTAAAAGCCAAGAAGCCCAAGCGCATTGCGGTCATTGGCGGCGGCGTGGCGGGCATGTCGGCGGCGACGGTAGCTGCCGGGCGCGGCCATGAGGTAACCCTGTTTGAAGCCGGCAGTGAAGTAGGCGGCCAGTTCAATCTGGCGAAAGTCATTCCGGGCAAAGAGGAATTTCATGAAACCATCCGCTATTTTAAGGTGCAGATTGAGAAAACCGGCGTTGAACTGCGCCTGAATACCAAAGCCAGCCGCGAGCAGCTGGAGCGCGAAGGCTTTGAAGAAGTGATTGTAGCGACAGGCGTTGTGCCGCGCGCCTTGAAAATTGCAGGCAGTGATGCGCCGCAAGTGCTGTCCTATGCCGAAGTGCTGCGCGGCGCGCCGGTGGGCGGGCGGGTTGCTGTGATTGGCGCCGGCGGCATAGGCTTTGACGTTTCTGAGTTTTTGCTGAAACCGTCGCATCAGCCCCAGCCGCAGCCTTTGACGGACTGGCAGCGCGAGTGGGGCATTGACCCGCAGCCAAACTATGTTTCTGAAGGCGGCATGCAGCCGGCGGAAGTGCATGCGCCGGTGCGTGAAATTTATCTGCTGCAGCGAAAAACTACGCCACTGGGCGCGGGTTTAGGCAAAACCTCCGGCTGGGTGCACCGCGCGCAGCTGAAAAAGCATGGCGTGCGCATGCTGCGCGGCGTGCAGTATAAGGCTGTGACCGATGAGGGCATCTGGGTTGAGCTGGCCGGCCATGACCAGCTGCTGCGGGTAGATACGGTTGTGGTCTGCGCCGGGCAGGAGTCTGTTAAAGACTTAATGCCGGCTGCGCAGGAAAAAACCTTGGCGAATTATCATATTATTGGCGGCGCTAAGCTTGCTTCAGAGCTGGATGCGAAGCGCGCCATCCGTGAAGGCGCTGAAATAGCAGCCAATTTATAAGCAATTGATGAAACAATATTCATTTGAATGGCTTGACTGTAATTTTCTCTTGTCATCATAGGGAAACCTCCGTATGATGGCGCACATGGAAGCGTGGCAGAGCGGTTTAATGCACCGGTCT
>NZ_JAVXCI010000021.1:0-2478 GCF_036659555.1 Acinetobacter sp. | reverse complement strand
AAACCGACGAGGGTGTGAGTCCTCCGTGAGTTCGAATCTCACCGCTTCCGCCAATTTTTGAATTAAGCCCTTGTTATTACAAGGGCTTTTTTCTTGCTTGTGGTTTTACCCCTCAACCTACCCCTCATCAAATTTTGGATGTGAAAAGCAAAAACAGGATGATTTAGGATGGGATAGGAAATGAGTATAAAAAACGTTAATAATTTTAAACTCAATTTTGGCTTTGAAAAGATATTTTCAATATATAAAAAAGGGCTCTGGTTGGAAGTCAGGCGCAAGGGTACTGGTAGCAGTGACTGTGTGTGCTACGGCTTGTGGTCTAAACTTTTATATGTCGATGCTGGAACTGTACATGATCAAAACAGGATAGATTCAACAAAATATTGAGGATGAAAGTGAAGGACATGCACCCTTGTACTGGGGCAAGCGGCTTGAACCCTTGGTTGCTGAATACTACAGCATGCATACCCAGCATAAAGTCCGTCGTGTGAATGCCGTATTACAACATCGGGATTCAGACAAGAATTTTTGTTGGCCAACTTGGATTACTCTGTTGTGGGTAGTGATGAAGTCAGATACTGGAATGTAAATCCAGTAAAGCATTCTTCTCGGTCAATATGTCTTTTTGTAGTGAAATTAACTTTTTGTTCTTTTAAAGCCGTGTACGCTTCACTTTTTTCATCTGTGTCAGTAGTTGGATTGCATAACTCAGAAGTGTAAAACCAATTATTTTTTCATTTGTTTCACAATAAATATTATTGTTTTATATAAAAACTACGCCCCTATTTTGGTCACCTCAATACAATATATGTTTCAAATTAATTTTCCATCTAGTGTAATTTTAGAGGCGTTTTTAAACATCTATCTCGGTTACAATTCCTTTGACTAGTACTATAGATTTGTTGTCACCAGAGAATTATATGGACAATTTAGAAATTAAAATAATGCATTCCCTGAAACACTTTGCGCCTCCTTCCGAGGATCACATTAGTCCATATCGTGTTGATAGGATGTCTTGTAAGCGAATTGATAACAAGCAGTTCCCAGTAGCTAATCTACTATTATTTCTGCTTAGAGGTGTATGCAAATTCCCAAGTGGGATCATACACGACAAAATGTATTGGAGCATTAATTTCACTTACAAAGGATATAAGTGTGTAATAGCAGATCAGAAATTTGGATTATGTTTGTATACAGAAAATACTAGTGTAGTGAATCCAAAAGAAATTTTAGATAAATTAGAAAAGGCGCTACTGCTCATTGAAAAAAATTATCTAAATGTTTTCGCAAATGAACAAATAAAAAAAGGAAATATTACGGTTAGTAATCAGTTTTATAAATTGAATGGCCAATATGAGTATTTTAGAGATAGGGCGATAGCTGAATATTCTACCGTTCCAGAGGTTAATGTTGAAGGGGATGAGCTTCAATGTTTATTGGCTGGGTTTGAGGAAAGACACAATCAGGAAAAGAAAGCAGAAAGACAAGGACAATATAATGCCTTGGCCATGATCGATGCTTACTTTAGTAGATTGGAGCACATTATGGTACTTGCACTTCCATTTGCCAATTACCACAGAGAAAAAGATGATTTGAACAAGTTTGTGGCAGATCCTTGGGGAAGGAAGCTCCAACGGATTCTAAATTTTTCCAATCAGCGGGTCAAAAAGCATCATCAAGATTTACTGTATATAAAAGAGAAATTTCGCAATACCTTTGCCCACGGAGGATTTGAAAAGAATCGGCAATCCTTATCTTTTCATTTAGGTTGGGCTGGCGCAATTCCAGTCAGTATGTCAGGTGTGCGAGAAAGCGTGCATTTTAATAATATTTCTATTGATAAAAGGGGGTTTGAATATATATGCGAGGTGTTCAATACGTTTGATGATTATTTATCGAATGATGGTATTAGGGCAGCGTGGAAGTATGCTGAAAGTGGACTTGATCTACCGCTTGAAGAGAGATATTTGAGCGAGTTGTTATCTGTAGTAGGAGATGATGAGGCATATAATCATAAGCTTCAATATCTAAATTATAAGTATGATCAGTATCTAAATGCCGAATTCTGATCTAGTTTCTAAACTATCATATATACGATAGTAAAGGGAAGAGGATGGGTAATCCTCCCATTCTACCGCAAAGGGGGGACGAGAAAGTTTCACATAGAAGTTACCCTCAGAGAGAATAAGTCTGATGTGCTATACACAACGGTCTGCTAAAACCGGCCGGCAATGTAGGCCAGCACACAAAATCATAATCGCAGACCTTCAGCAGGTCAATTGCTGACAGCTGATTTGAATAAAAAGATGCCCGGTGATTTGAACATGAATTAAATAAATTTCAGATATATAACATTTACATGAATCATCATGCAGATTCATCACTGCATGATTTGCCCGTTTGGCCTGCCTCCCCGGCAGGCTTTTTTTATGCACAAACTTCAGATTTGAAATTATTCAAAATCAATTTTTTAAAAGG
>NZ_JAVXCI010000020.1:0-33308 GCF_036659555.1 Acinetobacter sp. | reverse complement strand
GTTCTTTTGTTTCGCCAAAAGAACCAAAAGCATTTGTCATCCGCAAAACCTGTTCTCTTTCGATACTTAAAAAAATTTTTGCAAAAACAGTCCATTTCAAGGACCACGCAGGTTGCGGATGACACTTCCGTGTATCAAATAATATTGTGAATTCTAAAAAGAAAAAGCCAATCAATTTCTTAGCTGACTGGCATTACTGTCTGCAGGGGATTTTTTATTCTGCCAGTGATTGAAAGCTGCTTGGAAGGCATGAAGATGCTGAATCAGTACTTGCTTAAATATAATGCTGAGCTGCGGCCAGCTCAGCATTTAAAATGCTTCAGATTTTTGGAGCGATTAGTACTCAGCCGTTGCGGGCTTTAAGTATTTATTGATGTATTCTTCGCGAATTGCGCTGCGCTCATCCGGCGCTGCTTTCTGCAGGCGATGTGCGAGTTCCCGGCGTTCCTGGCTGCTCATTTTTTGCCAAGTTTCACGCATTTTCTGCTTTTCTGCGTCCGGCAGCTGGTTAAACCAGTCCATGCGCTGCTGCAGGCTGACACTCTGTTCCGCCGGAATCTCTTTCAGCGACTGATAGCGCTTGATCAGCGCTGCCTGTTCGGTATCGGATAGGGAATCCCATGTTTCATTCACTTGAGTATCTGCATCTTTGGAAAAAATCCAGAAGCGCTCAAAGCCTGCAAAACTGGTTTGCAGAAAACTGAATGCGCAAAAAGCGATTGCCAACTTTTTAGCTGCCATGCGGAACTTTGTCCTCGCCTAAGACCATGAGCATTTCTAAATCTTCCACCATCTGCGGAGAAAGTTTAGGCGCTGATACAACTTGATTTTGCGGTTTCTCATTCAGCGTGACTGAATTCGGCAGCACGACAAAGCCTGCTATGGCGGCTGCTAAAGCAAAGCTGGACATTTTCCACAGGCCGTAGCGTGACGTTTCACGTTGATGAATTTCTTCAAGAACATTATTCATCACAGCAGCCTTGCGTTCATGGCGCTGTGCGAGTCCATCAAGTTTGGAAGTTACTTGCTTTAAGAAATCATCTTGCTTCATTCGGATGACCCTCCCATGTGTGGATTCAAATGCGCTAAAGAGGCGCGCAAGCCCTGTATAGCGCGGTGATAATGCGTTTTTACGCTGCCTTCAGTGCAGTTCATAATCTGCGCGGTGGTATGCGTATCAAAGCCTTCCCAAGCCCGCAGCATGAAAGCCTGCTGCTGCCTTGCAGGAAGCTGCGCAATGGCTTCCTGAATTTCTTCAGCCGTTACGGCCTGATCAATAAGCTCAAAAGGGTTGGGCGTAGATTCATCCACCACATCATTCAGCTCAATGTCATCCTCTTCCAGGCTGACTTTTCTGAAGAAAGAAAAGGGCTGAGCGCGGCGGGCCTCTTTGCGGCGCCAATCCTGCAGCTTGTTGTTCAGGATGGTGTAGAACAGGGGATACCATTCTTCAGTGGACTTATCCGCATACGACTTATGCAGCGAGATGAATGCTTCCTGAACCAAGTCCATGGCCATGCCATGCTGGTTTTGGGTTGCGCTTTCCATCATCACCAAGGCGCGTCCAGTAACTTCGTGCATGAAGTTCTTCAGGCGAGATTCAGCCGTGCTTTTTAAAACACTCGCATCTGCCGCATTGGACTGTTTTGGCGCTAAATCCATAGAGATGGAAAATCCTGTCATTGGATACCCACCATCATTTCCAAGTTCATACCCACAATAACGCTGGAAACGATGGTTTGGTTGACAAACAACTTGTTATTTTTATAGTTTAATCTATTTTTTTAATTGGGCAGGCCCAATTAAAATAAAATAACGTTTTAAAGGCGCTGGCGCACCATTTCAAAAAAGCACACAGAGCCGGCAATCGCTACATTTAAGGATTCCTGTCCGCCCGGCTGCGGAATGGCCACAGCTTCTGCATGCGCAAGCGCATAATCGCTGACGCCTTGGCCTTCATTGCCCAGAATCCAGACGCAGGCTTTGCTCAAGTCTTTTGAATACAGGCTGGCCGCACGGTGGGAACTGGTGACATAAACAGGAATTTCAAAGCGTTCCAGACAGTCTTCCAGCGCGATATTTTCATAGGTCTGCAAAGAAAAATGCGCGCCCATGCCTGCACGCAGCACGCGCGGTGACCATAGGGATGCAGAGCCTTTGGTGCAGACCACCTGCTTGATGCCGGCCGCCGCTGCTGAACGCAGCAAAGTGCCGACATTGCCCGGATCTTGGATATTTTCCAGAATTAATGTGTCTTCATCAAATTTCAGCGCTTGGCGTGAAGTTGGCAAATCAACAATGGCTAAGCAAGCTAAAGTCGTGCCCAGCGTGCTTAAATCTTTATAAAGCGATTCACCGATAACAAAAACATGGCCGGTGTATGCGCTTAAGATTTCTTCAAAATCCGGATGTTCCAGCGCATGTTCTGTGGTGAAAATAGAATTGATTTTTCTGTTTTCCTGCAGCCATGCAAGGCACAAGTGCGTTCCCTCAAGAACCGTTTGGCCGTGTTTTTTGCGGTGAGCGTTCTGTTCGATTAAGCCGCGCAAATGCTTGATTTTCGGGTTGTCTTTAGACTCAAGAAAGATAGTTGACATGGGGGATAAAGTCCACGGCGGTCCGCTGGGCTGACCGCCGTTTAAAAGATTAGTTGTGATAGCTGGTTACGAGTTCAACTTCGTTTTTAGAGCCGATGATGACTGGAACACGCTGATGCAGCTCAGCCGGTTGAATGTCAAGAATACGCACACGGCCAGTCGTTGACGCGCCGCCGGCTTGCTCCATCAGCATGCTCATAGGATTGGCTTCGTACATCAGGCGCAGGCGGCCGGCTTTTTTCGGGTCTTTCAAATCGTATGGATACATGAAGATGCCGCTGCGGCACAGGATGCGGTGAATATCGCCGACCATGCACGCTACCCAGCGCATGTTGAAGTCTTTTTCACGCGGGCCTGTTTTGCCTGCAAGCAGTTCATCGACATAGCGCTTAACCGGCTGTTCCCAGTGGCGCTGGTTGGATGCGTTGATTGCATATTCTTTGGTGTCAGTTGCGACCTGAATGTTTTCAGAAGTCAGCAGGAATTCTTTGGATTCAGGGTCAAAGGTAAAGAACACCACGCCAGCGCCTACCGTCAAGGCCATCATGGTTGATGGGCCATAAAGCACATAGCCGGCAGCAGCCTGATTAACGCCCGGCTGCATGAAGTCTTCAGCTTGCGTTACGGCATTTTTTGCCGGCAGGATGGAAAAAATCGTGCCGACGCACATGTTGATGTCAATATTGCTTGAACCGTCTAATGGGTCAAACAGAACCAGATATTGGCCGTTTTCTTGCGCCGGAGTGAAGTCATCCAATTCTTCCGAAGCCAGGCCGCCGACATTTGGATGCGCTTTCAGGGCATCAATTAAATAGTCATTTGAAATCACATCCAGCTTTTTCTGCTCTTCGCCCTGAACATTTTCATGCTGCGCACTGCCCAGTACACCCGCTAAAGCGCCTTTTTGCAGCAATTGATCAATGTCTTTGCATGTATTGCCAATTGTTTCAATTACTTGCGCTAGTTCAGGGGTTAAATTTCCGCTTTGTTGTTGTAGGAATTGGGATAGGCTTAAGTGTGACATGGCTGGAAGGCTCCAAAAATAAAAACGGTCAAAAATGATCGGAATTGAATAACCCTGTATTTTAGATGAGAATGCGCTAAAAGAAAAATTAAACCGCACCGTTTGCCGTGATTTTGCCCTTGCAAGTCCTGAGGAACATGCTATGTTGAAAGCAGAAAATAGAGTGGATGATCAGGAGCACAACAATGACTACGCAAAAATTTGATGCGACTCCAACACCGAGTGAAGGTTTGAATTTAGACGAAATTTCCAAGGATAAAGTGAAGGAAGCTTGGAGCAGCTATGAGTCTAAGCCAGAGTATAAAAAGTTCAATAAGCATGATTTAATTGAATCCATGCAAAGCGCTAAAGATGCTCCGGAAGAAAAACCTGAATAGGCTGAATCAAAGGCATTAAAAAAGCACTCATGGAGAGTGCTTTTTTAATGCCTGTATTGCGTCCGGCACGGTCTTAAATTATTTCAGCAGCGGCGGAACGGCTTCGTAGTTGATTTCTACGCGGCGGTTTTCTTTCCATGCATTTTCATCATGGCCCGGGTTGATTGGCATTTCTTTGCCGTAGCTGACGGCTTCCAGCTGATCAGCGCTTACGCCGCTGGTGACAAGGAAGCTTTCCACCGCTTTGGCGCGGCGTTCGCCCAGCGCCATATTGTATTCGCGGGTGCCGCGCTCATCGGTATGGCCGGTCAGGGCAACGCGTGAGCTGGCATTGGCGACAAGGAACTGCGCATGCGCCTGAAGCGTTTGCAGGTCTTCATTTGACAGTTCGCTGCTGTCATAGTTGAAGTGCACAACGCGCTTGGCTAAAAATGCCTTATTGGCAACCGTCACACCTTTAGAAGATGCGCCGGCAAGGTTTTGCGCGTTCAGCGCTGCATCTTCACTGAGGCCTTCGGTGTTTACGGTTGAAGCGCCAGCCGGATTTTGAGCCGCATCGACAGGAGCAGTGGGTTTGCGGTTTGCGCAGCCTGTCATGATGACCGCTGCAGCCAAGGCAGGAAGTATGAATAATTTTACAGCTTTCATCTTTATCTCCGTGAAGGTTGATTTGTTTTAAATTATTTAGGCGCCCAAGCCGGTTCGCGGACTTCGCCTTGCTCGCTTGGCAGGTTCATGCGGAAACGCCCGTCTAAAGACATAATGGACAGCAGGCCGCGGTTATTTTCGCGCGTTGCATAGACCACCATTTGCCCATTAGGCGAGAAGCTTGGAGATTCGTCCAGGCTGGTTGGCGTCAGAATGTTGGTGACGCCGGAGTCCAGATTCTGCACAGCTACCTTATAGCTGCTGCCGCTAGGGCGGTGCACCAATGCCAGCTTTTTGCCGTCGGCGCTTAAGGTGCCGCGGGCGTTGAATCCGCCGCGGAAGGTCAAGCGCTTGGCGCTGCCGTCGGCAAAGCTGTAGCGGTAAATCTGCGGCGAACCGCCGCGGTCAGAGGTGTAAATAAAGGATTGGCCGTCTGGCGCATAGCGTGCTTCGGTATCAATCGCGCTGTCGCTGGTCATGCGCTGCAGCTGGCGGCTGTCCAGATCCATTTGATAGATTTCAGGATTGCCGTGCATGGATGCGGTGAACAGCATGTTCTTGCCGTCTGGGGAAAAGCTTGGCGCGCCGTTCAGGCCGCGGAAGCTGGCTAATTTTTCACGCCCGCCTGTAGCCAAGTCCTGAATATAGATGGCCGGGCGCTTGGTTTCAAAAGACACATAGGCGATTTTCTTGGCATCCGGCGTCCAGGCCGGGGACAGAATAGGATCGCGTGATGTTAAAACCGTTCGCGGCTGTTCGCCGTCGGTATCCGCAATTTGCAGAGTATAGCGCTGATCCGGCGTTGCAGGGTTGCGCAGCACATAGGCAATGCGCCCGCTGAAATCTCCGGCAATGCCGGTCAGTGCCTGATAAATTGCATCACTGATCATATGCGCTGCCTGGCGCGTGCGGGAAGCCGGCACAGTCAGCAGCTCATTCAGCAAATACTGTTTTTTCTGCACATCATACAGCTGATAGTGAACCTCAAACGAACCGTCAGCCGCCGGCTTTATTGAGCCGGTCACCACATAGGGCACGCCGGCAGCTTGCCATGCTTCAGCATTCGGCGTATTCAGCGCGGCCGTCGCAGGCAGGTTTTTAGAAGCGCTGCTGAACTTGCCGGAACGGTTTAAGTCACTTTCAATAATCGGGTAAAGGGTCTGGTCATTGCTGAACGGTATGATCGCAATTTTAGGCGCTTCTTCGGGCGCTTTGGTAATTTCCAAATGCAGCTGCGCATGCGATTGGCTGATTAAAACAGGACTTAAGGCTGTTAAAACAGCTAAGCAGAGCAGATGTTTTCGCGTCATTTCCATCATTCGCTGAATACTCTAAATCTATGAATTCTTGTTGCTGTGAATGTGTCACATAATGGCATGTTTTTAAAATAATTAAAGCACAAGATTATGAAGAAACTGTTATCCGACTGTGAAAAAGCGGCCGCAGCAGCGCAGTCTATTTTTAAGGCCTGCTTAAAAAACTCAGCCTGAGCGGGCCTTGCCTGTTCCGGCTTTTTATTTGGCAGCAAAGCGGATATGGATCAGGCGGGCTGCGCGCCTCGCGTCGTGGTCTTCCGGCATGGCAAAAGGCGCGGCCTGCCGAACAGCTTTCTCTATGCTGTTTTTAAATGCTGCATTCGGCGCATCCATCACCGCAATGGACTGAACATTGCCGGTATCAGTTAATACAATCCGCGCCCTTGCGTCCAAGCCGGCTGAGCCTTCTGGAACCTGCCAGCTGCGGAATATTTTCTGCTGAATTTCCCGCTGACTGCTGGATGCAATTTTTTTAGCTTCAGCTTTTTTTGCAGCGTCTGCTTCAGCTGCTCTTTTGGCTGTTGCGATTTCCAATTCAGCGCTTGGGTTTGGCGCTTTAGCTTTTGCTGCAGTTACAGCGGAAAAGTGCTGGACAGCGCCTGCTGTTTCCTGCGCGGCAGCGGGGGTGTTATGGACTTGCTGTATTTGCGCAGCGGCGCCGGCTGAAATGGAGAAGAAAATGCAAGGAGCAATAAACTGTTTGAATTTAAGCATGCTGAAACATGGCCTAGTGTCATGAAAGAGGTGGGCGTGATAAAAAATACCCCCTGATGAATCAGGGGGCATGGGTTTTAATTTGCTGATTTAAATGTCGAGGTCATGCTTTGCGCTTCGCGGCGCGCATCCGGGTCTGACGGCATTGGGTAGGGCGCAGCACTGCGGACGGCCGCTTCAATGCTGGCTTTCATATCTGGATCGCTGGATGTAACAATAACCGAGCGGACGGCTCCGCTTTCAGTTAAAGTGATGCGGGCAGTTGCTGTTTTACCGGTTGAGCCTGTAGGCGTATCCCAAGCGCGCTTGATTCTGTTTTCAAAGTCACGCTTGGCTGTAGAAGCATTTTTTTTGGCTTCAGCTTTTTTCTGCGCGGCTTCTTCAGCAGCTTTTTTAGCCGAGGAGGCTTTGGCTTCTTCAGCTGCGCGTTCACGCGCTTCAGCATTTGTCTTGGCTTGCGCATCCGCTTTGGCCTTAGCGTCCGCTTCGGCCTTGCGTTTAGCCGCTTCAGCATTTGCCTTGGCTTGGGTATTGGCTTTCGCCTGCGCATCCGTTTTGGCTTTAGCATCCGCTTCGGTCTTGCGCTTAGCCGCTTCAGCATTTGCCTTGGCTTGGGTATTGGCTTTCGCCTGCGCATCCGTTTTGGCTTTAGCATCCGCTTCGGCCTTGCGTTTAGCCGCTTCAGCATTTGCCTTGGCTTGGGTATTGGCTTTCGCCTGCGCATCCGTTTTGGCTTTAGCATCCGCTTCGGTCTTGCGCTTAGCCGCTTCAGCATTTGCCTTAGCTTGGGCATTGGCTTTCGCCTGCGCAGCCGATTTGGCATCGGCGATGCGTTTCGCTTCAGCATTTGCCTTAGCTTTAGCATCCTGCTGCGCTTTCAATTTTGCATTTTCAGCTTGGCGCCTGGCGTCTAAATCGGCTCTGCGTTTGGCTTCTGCGCTGGCCTTGGCTTGAGCATCCGCCTTAGCTTTTGCTTCGGCTCTAGCTTTGGCATCCGCTTCGGCTTTGCGCTGAGCTGCTTCAGCATTTGCCTTAGCTTGGGCATTGGCTTTAGCCTGCGCATTTGCCTTGGCTTTTGCGTCTGCTCTGGCCTGAGCCTCTGCCTGCGCTTTTAATTGCGCTGCTTCATCCGCTTTGCGCTTTTGCTCTGCGCGTTTCGCCTCATCGGCGGCTTTGCGTTCAGTCTGTTCTGCCGCTTTGGCCTGCTGCGCGGCTTTTTGCGCATCCAGCTTGGCCGTATCCGGCTGTTTAGGCGCTGGAACAGGAGCGGGAGGCAGCGTTGCTGGAATCACTGGCGCCGGCGCGATGCTCGGCTCGGCTGTTTGGGTGATTTCTTCCGCCGTATTTTCATGCGCCGTTTCATCAAACGGGGTTTCTTGGCGCGTGACCGGCTTTAAATCTTCCGGCTTGATCAGTACGGTTTTAATCTGTTTTGGCGGTTCAGGCGGTTTGCTCATGCCAAGATAAAGCAAGCCTACAACCGCAATGACATGCACACCTGCGGTGAAGCCAATTGCAATCGCTTTTTGTTTAAAAGGTGGCTTTTTAAAATCTTTCATAAATTACTTTAATGGCTCTGTCAGCAGTCCAACTTGAGTTAAGCCTGCGTCCTGCAAACCCGACATCAGGGAGATGACATCTCCATAAGGGCGGGTGTTGTGGCCGCGGATAACTACGTTCAGCTCTTTATTGTCCGCTTTGGCCTGAGTTTGCGCTTCGGTTAAAACTTGCGTCAATTGCGCCAAGTCCAAAGGTTCAGCTTTATGGGCTTTATATTCTAAATAGTATTTGCCGTCTTTATCCAAAGTCACCATTGCGGGGGAATCTTTAGATTCGATGGGATTGCCGCTGGCCTGCGGCAGGTCGACTTTAATTCCGCTGGTAATCATCGGCGCTGTGACCATGAAAATCACCAAAAGCACCAGCATGACGTCAATATACGGCACAACATTCATTTCGCTTTTCAGCGGTTTTTTAATGCGCTCGAAGCGCCCGGAACGTTGAATAGCCATCAGTCATGTTCCTGATCAGAACCTAATGACTGGCGCTGCAGCAGGGCAACCATTTCTTCCGCGAATAAGGCGCGGTCTGAATATAAAGTTTCGCCTTTGGCGGTAAAGTGGTTGAATGCCAATACTGCTGGAATGGCGGCGAATAGGCCGATGGCTGTCGCGATCAATGCCTCGGCAATGCCCGGGGCAACGGTTGCCAGCGTTACCTGGTCAACATCCGCCAAGCCAATAAAGGCGTTCATGATGCCCCAGACTGTGCCGAATAAGCCGACATAGGGTGCAACAGAGCCAATGCTGGCCAAGGCGCCTAAGCCCTGTTCCAGATTACTCTGGTCGCGGCTCAAGCTGACGCGCAGAATGCGTTCAGTGCCGTCAATGGCTTGAGCAGGCGCCGCATTGCGCTTTTTCAGCTTGAAAAATTCGCCCAAGCCTTGGTAGAAAATATCTTCCAGCCCAACCCGTTTCGAGTTGAGCTGCGCATTGTTGTACAGGGTATTTAATTCGGCGCCAGACCAGAAGATTTTTTGAAAATGTTCATCATCGGCTTGCGCCTTTTTGCAGCTCATATGCAACTTGGCAATCAGATACCAGCTGTACAGCGAGGCGAATAAAAGCAGGAGCATCACCAGCTGAACCACAGGGCTTGCCTGTAAAATAAGATCTGATACGTGTAGGGTTGATTCTAGTTGCGTTGCCATAGTTACATTAAGCCAGTTAATTTTTTTAATCTTGTCCCAATTCAATGAGAATCAGTTTGCGTATTTCTTCGGGAAGCCGGGTTGGACGCATGCCGTCTACACTGATGCATGCCAATTCGACTTCGCCGGATGCAAGCATGATTTCACCACGATAAATATTTTGTTGCAATACAAATGACGTAGCTTTACACGAAACTACACTTGCAGTAACAGTAATCAGGTCATCCATGAGTATAGGACGCGAATATTTCACATTTATTTTATGAACAACAAAGTTGTAGTCTTTCTGATGCCAGTAGTGGCTGATGCCTGATGCGCGAAGCCATTCAGTACGAGCGCGCTCCATGAAGCGGATGTGGTTAGCGTGGTAAACAATGCCGCCCGCATCGGTATCTTCAATATAGACACGAATATTGAACTCGAATTTATTCGCCATGAGTGTGTTCCGTTTTTGCTGCAGTTTTTGAGGTATCGCTTTTGCTTAGCAAGGCCCGTGCATTTTAGAAACCGGCAGCTTTCTGCTAAAGCTTAAGCGCTGTAACGGAGGCAGTTTAGCATTCTGAGTGTTGAGGCCAATGGCACAAGGTTTCAAATCTGAAAGGAGATGTTGTTCAATATATTGCAGAGCGGCTAAACTGTCTGCAGGCTTGGGGGAGCGCAAAATGAACCGTTATTTCAAATGGCTGCTGATTTTAGCTGCCGGGTTTGCATTATGGTCTTATTGGCCGAAGGCTGACCGGGGCATTGCCGATGCGCCTGGCTATCAGTCTGCCGGCGGCGTTTATCAGTTTCAGGGCTATACTTTGACCAGCTTGGCGCCTTATGCGGGCGAATTCCGCGTTTTATCCAAGGAAAATTACAGTTTTGGGCGGGAGGCGGAACTCAGCCCGGTGGATTTTGCTTTGGGCTGGGGGAAAATGGCCGACCCTCAGGTGTATCAGCAGCTTTCCATTACACAGAGCAGCCGCTGGTATTATTGGCGCTATGAAAATGCGCCGCCGATTCCGGTTGATGAGATTCAGGCGCATAGCGCCAATACGCATTTAATTCCAGCAACGAAAGCGGTGGCGCAGCAGCTGAATGATATTGATCAGGATGATCTGATTTATTTAACAGGCCAGCTGGTGGAAGCGAAGTCTCAGGATGGCTGGACATGGCGCAGCTCTTTAAGCCGTGAGGATACCGGCAATGGCGCATGCGAGTTGATGCTGGTGGAAAATGTGCGGGTGATTGCTAAATTATGAAAAAATGAAAAATTATTTTGCTTCTAGGGAATTGCTGCATTGATGCTGCTGATTTGCTTGGTTCTTTGGCAGCACAATAAAATCAAGTAAATCATGCAAAAAAAATTATAGAGGGCTGTAATGGATAGGATTGCAGAGCAGGATTTTTTAGATTTTTATCGCGCATATAGAGCTGAGTTGAACAGCAGATGAGCCGTTCTTAGAAATTCAATTCAAAATGCGGAAGCCGCTGATAAAAAAGCAATGGCTGATGAGAAAAATGATGTTGAAGTATATTTGAAGCTGATTGCAGAATATGAGAAATATCTTTCAAATCATGGTCATCATCATTATTTTAAAACTTGTGATGAATCTCAATTGGCTTTCATTAAGCAGATGAGAACGCAGTTTCAGGAAGAATGGATTATCACTAGAGAGGAAATCCGGCAATTAACTGAGAGTGAAGCTGAATTAGGCGATTGTCTAGGCCAGAGGCAAAAATATTTAAGAGAAACAGCTTGTCAGCTCCGTTTTTTTGTAGAAATAGAGCATTTGGCATATAGCTTAAATAATAAGAAGATTTTAACAGAAGCAGAGTTTTCAGTGCGAAAACTTGAATTAAGTATAAAATCTAAGATTATTGATAATCAGTATGGGATTATCCCCGGCGATCATATTTTTGTTGACCGTCAAGGCGGCTTATATCAGCATCATGGAATTTATATTGGGAATAACCAAGTCGTGCATTATGCCGGATGGGCTGACGAGCTGAAAGCTGGCAAAGTTGAGATAATTTCTTTAGAAAATTTTAGGCTGCAAGAAACGATAAAAAAGTTTATTTATGCGGATATAAAGGCTCACTACTCGCGCATGGATACAGTCAAACGGGCTAAATCCCGACTAAATGAAGATTTATATGATTTATTCTCGAACAATTGTGAGCATTTTTCGCATTGGTGCGTAACGGGAGATAGTCGCAGTGAGCAAATATCACAAATTTATATTTTGCCTTTAAAGCTTCCGCTGGCCATTTTAAATAAAGCAGCTGATGGGTTTTTAAATTAGGCAGAATTAGAGGGGGGCTGATAGTCCCCCTCTAACAGATCATCACTTCGGCTCAGGCGGCGTCATGCCAAACTGCAAATACGCCATATTGGTGGCAATCCGTCCGCGCGCCGTGCGCATCACATAGCCTTGCTGAATCAAATACGGCTCAATCACATCTTCCAAAGTGCCTGAATCTTCCGCCATCGCGGCGGCTAAAGCTTCCACACCGGCAGGCCCGCCGTCAAAACGCTCCAGCAGCATGCTTAAATAGCGCCGGTCCAGCGTGTCTAGGCCGTCCTTATCGACATTCAGCATATTCAAAGCGCGCTGCGCCATGTCCTGATTGACTTCACCGGTGCCTTTCACCTGCGCATAGTCGCGCACCCGGCGCAGCAGGCGGTTGGCGATGCGCGGCGTGCCGCGGGAACGGCGCGCAACTTCACGCGAGCCTTCATCGGTAATGGGCACATCCATCAGATTGGCTGAACGCGCAACAATATGCGTCAGGTCATCCACCGAATAAAACTCCAGGCGCTGCACAATGCCGAAGCGGTCGCGCAGCGGAGAGGTCAGCAGGCCGGCGCGGGTGGTGGCCGCCACTAAGGTAAATGGCGGCAAATCCAGTTTAATTGAGCGGGCAGCGGGGCCTTCGCCAATCATGATATCCAGCTGATAGTCTTCCATGGCCGGATAAAGAATTTCTTCAATAACCGGAGAAAGGCGGTGGATTTCATCAATAAACAGTACATCGCCTTCTTCAAGATTGGTCAGCATGGCCGCCAAGTCGCCTGCGCGCTCCAGCACCGGGCCGGACGTGGACTTTAAATTGCCGCCCATTTCACGCGCAATAATATTGGCCAGCGTGGTTTTGCCCAGGCCGGGAGGGCCGAAAATCAGGGTATGATCCAGCGCTTCGGCGCGGCCGCGGGCGGCGCCGATAAAGATTTCCATCTGCTCGCGCACAACGGGCTGGCCGATGTAGTCTTCGAGCGTGGCGGGCCGGATGGCGCGGTCAAAGTGATCTTCGGGTTTTTCTGAACCACTGATTAGACGGTCTTGCATATCTGTTTAACTGGTCTCTTTATCGGAGCATTTTGATGCTGCCTGCGCAGCCTCAAATCATTATTTGTGTTCAGCTGCCATTGTGTAGGCATTGCCTTGCTTTTGAAAGATCAAAATGAGGGCTTTAAAATATATTTTACAGTCCGCAATTAAATCTTTCGTTAAATTGACGATGCGTCCTTATACCGCAATTCAGCATTCATGCTGCCTTCGCGCATCAAAATCTGTTTTCCGGTTTATTGGAAAAACCGCGGGCAATTTTAACGGTTCAGCGATTTGAGCGCCGCGCGGATGATGTCGCTGGCTTCGGTATAGTCCGCTTTGACGGCATTAATCAGCTTTTGCGCCTCGGCAGGTTTGTAGCCCAAAGACTGCAGCGCAGCTTCAGCTTCGGCAGCCGCAGAATTTCCGGTAAACTGGATTTGCTCAGCGGTTGAGTTGCCTGGCGCTGCGCCTGCGCTCATGGCTTTAAAGCGGTCACGCAGTTCAATCATCAGGCGTTCGGCGGTTTTCTTGCCCACGCCGGGAACTCTCACCAGCGTATTCAGGTCTTCATGCTCTACAGTGTGAATCAGCATATCGACACTTAAAGTTGACATAATCGCCAGCGCCATTTTCGGGCCAACACCGTTGACTTTCAGCAGCGTGCGGAAAATCATTTTTTCCTGCGCATTGGAAAAGCCGTACAGCAGCTGCGCGTCTTCACGCACCGTTAAATGCGTCCATAAAGTAACTTTCTGACCTTTCTGCAATTGGCAGAATGTAGACAGCGGCGTATCCACCTCATAGCCTACGCCATTCACATTCAACAGCACTGTAGGCACCTCAAGCGCAAGCACTTCGCCAATAAGACATCCGATCATTGATATTATTCACTTCTATGTTGAGGGTTGAATCTTAGCTGCCATTTGCTCTAAACGCAAAACAGCCTTGAGAATTTCTTTGCGGTTCCGTGCGGACTTTATCCACGCGGGAAGGCGGCTGAAGTAAGCCTTATTGGCATTGAGATAAGTCCGCTGCCTTAAATCGGCAGAAATGTAAGCTTTTAAGCAACTCAGCTGCTCAGAATTGTAGGTAAAAATCATCCCGTTTCGGGCTGCCGCGGTTAAATATAGGCGATAGCCAAAATAAGGGTCGGTATTTATTTCAGCGCCAGAGGTGCGGCGGAGCTGAAAGCTTTGCGGGTCAATGCGCTTCTGCGCCGGGCAAAAACTGCATTTTAACTGCACAAACGGCGGAACAAAGCTTTGCTTGGGATAATACTGATGAAATTTATATTTTCCCTGCCTGCAGGCGCAGGCTTCATCAATCTCCAAATAAACTCCGGCAAAATAGCCTAAGCTGTTTTCCCGCTGAGCGGCCTGATCAAAGCTTTTGCAGCAGTGCATGCAGCTGAAAATAGGGCGCTCATGATGTTCACCGGCAATTTTCTGCTGGAATACCCAGGCATGCTTTTGGCAAAAAGGGCACTGCACTGAAATCGGCAGATGGCTGAATGCATGCCAAGTGATGCCCGCATCCACAAACCTTTTCATCAGAAAAAGCCAGCCTTGTTGCCTTGCAGTTCCTGCGCCAAATTGTACGCCTGATGGTCTGAAAACTTCGAAATAATATCCAGCACCTGCATAATGTTGCTGTAGTGGTCGTGATTAAAGTCCGCGCCGGAACGGTTTAAAATGGAGATCAAGCGCTGTTCCTTAAAGCTTAAAGTTTTATGCGGCGTGGTCAGCGGAATAAAGGCGTCTAAAATATTCTGCAGGCTTTGATGGGCAATAATTTCCAGGCCGGCTTTGTGCGGATGCTCAAAAATTTTGTCGCGCGCCAATTCTTTCGCGCGGTTGATGCCCGCTTCTATATCCGGCGAGCAGTACTGCAGCAGCGAGCCTTGCAGCTGGCCGGACAAAATTTCAAAATGATGCTTGGCGAAAGCGCTGGTGACTTCATCGACCAGGCGCTTCATGGCGCGGCCGCGCAAAGCGGCGATTTTCTGCTGCCATGTGGTGGTCTGCATGGACAGTTCTTCCGGCACGCCGTAATCCGCAATCAGCTCTAAAAAGATCGGCTCCACTTCCTCATACTGCAGCATGTTTAAAATAATGCCGTCTTCCAGGTCAATCAGGGCGTAGCACATATCATCGGCCGCTTCGAGCAGGTAAGTCAGCGGATGGCGGCAGTAGTGATAATCGTCCAGCTGGATGAGGCCCAGCTGTTCCGCAATCTGCCGCAGAATGTCTTTTTCCGCCTGATAGCAGCCGAATTTAGGGCGCTTGCTGGCCGGCAGGTTGCCCTGCGATGCAATGGTTTTAGACAGCCAAGGGTACTTTAAGTAAGCCCCTAAGGTTGCGTAAGTCAGGCGCATGCCGCCGTCATTGGGATGATAGTCAATTTTAGTCAGCAGGCGCAGGCCTTGCGCATTGCCTTCAAACTGGCGCACATCGGCTTCCTGTTCCGGGCTGAGGTTTTTGAGGAAGTCAGTATGCGAGGCGTCATCAAACCATTCGCGGATGGCGTATTCGCCGGCGTGGCCAAAAGGCGGGTTGCCAATGTCATGCGCCAGGCAGGCTGCCTGAATAATCGCGCCGACATCGGCCGGAGAAATCCAAACCGGCAGCTGGTCTTTAATTTTTTCGGCCGCCAGCATGCCAAGCGAACGGCCAATGCAGGACACTTCCAGAGAGTGCGTGAGGCGGGTGTGAATGCCGTCATGCTGCGTCAGCGGATGGACTTGGGTTTTCCGGTTCAGCTGGCGGAAGCTTTGCGAAAAAATGATGCGGTCATAATCTTTATGGAACGGGCTTCTAGCCTGCTCAGAACTCTGTTTTTTACTGCCGATGCGAACTGTGGAAAGCAGTTCAAGCCAACGCATTTGTGCCATTTATTATGTTTCATTCAGGGTTTGTCTGCATCATGCCAAAAAAATTGGACTTGCACTAGAGCAGGGCGACATGATTTGACAGCGTGAATGCAGCATGGCAATTTTCTCAGTTTATTTGCCTGCTATCCACTTAGGCGTCAATATCTGTCGCACAGGCGCTGCATCGGCAAGCTTTTCATAAGAGACCAATTTATAATAACTTTCATGATCAGTTCGTGATACAAATTGACGGTCAGTATGATTTTAAATATATGAAAAGATAATTAGGGTAAGCGCATGTTTGAACGGTTATTAACGACATTAGGTATGGGTGCGGAACAGAAAGAACAAAAAATAATTGCAGATTTGCTTTATAACATTGTGAATCCATTAAAGGCGCTTGATACGGATTATCCTGAACAGCTGGCGGCTTATATTTTAACAGGCGAGCATGCCCATGTTTTACTTGCGCTGCAATCGAGAACAGATGATGACGCCGCCATTTTGCTGAATCAGCCCGGAACACTGAACTGGTGGCATCCGCAGCCGGGCAGCCAGTCTTTAATTCAAAACAGCAAGAAGCTGACCAATCAATCGAAAAATGCGCGGGTGAATTTTTATCAGCATTTCGGGCAGAATTTAACGCCTGAACAGGCGGTCCGCTATGGCAAATTTTTGGCGGCTTTAACGCGCGGGCAAAACTATACCGCGCTGAGCGCGCAAGTGCCGAGCTGGTTTGCATATTTCATGGTGGATGGCCTGCACAGCAGCCTGGGAGACAGTTCGCTCAATAAAAACATGCAGTTCCGCAAGCATTGGACGGTGCAGGCTTTGCACGATATGCTGCAAAGCGAGCATTTAGACGGCACACTGGTGCTCAATCTGCTGTTTGACCGCGCCAACCTGTATGAATATTCGTGGAGCAATTTGGATTTATTCTACCGCCTGCCGGATTTTGAAGCCTATATTCTGGCGCACCGTGATGCCTTTGCAGGCCTGTATTTGCAGCTTTCGGCCAACGGGCAGCATAATTTGCTGAATTATCTGGAGCGCACGCCTGCGGTGTCGCAGCATTTTCCGGGCTTAGTCATCGGCTGCGCCCTGCAGGGCAGTAAAAAAGCCCGCCTGATTGCGCAGTCCCTGCTGCCCAACCTCAAAGAGGAAGATGTGCAGCAGCTCCTGGCGGAAAAACTGCAGCACGGCATCGCGAAAGAGAAAGCAGGAGCAGCCGAATTGTTGGCGCGTTTTGGCTTGGCGGCGAAGCCTGTTTTGCAGGCTGCCTTAGCGCAGGAAAAAAGCAAGGCGGTGATTCAGGCCATAGAGCAGGCACTGGCCCGTTTGGCGTCTTTAGACCATGCGAAGGAAGATGAAGAATTTGCAATTCCTGCATTTGAACCGATTGTTTTCCAGAAGCTGCCGGCATCGGTGAATGAACTGCTGCAGGAAAATTATCAGGCGGTGCTGGAAAAAGCGCAGGCAGATGCCGAGCAGGAACAGGAAGACAATAAAACCCGCGACTGGAAAAGCAGCTGGCGTCAGGATAGCTATAAGCGCTTAAAAAATATCGGCGGGAAAAAACTTGCCGAATATGCCGATATCATCAATGGTGATTTGAAAAGCAAAACTGACTTAGACCCTCAGGTGATCTTCTATAAAAACCGTTTACAGCAGCTGCCTGAATATAATCTGGTGCATTTCTTGAAAATAACCGGGCAGCGCCACCGCCGGCAGGATGGCTTGCATTTGAGCTCGTATATTCTGGATGACTATTTTAAGGCGGATGGCTATCAGAACTTGGAGCTGCGCCAGCTGGCCGATGCGGTGACGCAGGCCGGCTATGAAAATGCGGATAAAACTGTCGGGCTTTTGCTGCTGCAGTCGAATTACGATGATTTGATTGAGCGCTTAGCTCCTGAGCATGTCTGGCCGTTTTATGCAGAGCGTCAGGATCTGCTGGCGGAGGCGCTGGGATTATTGCCAAGCCAGCTGACCGGCTACTATGCCAGCTACGATATTGAACATACCTTAAAGATTTTGGGCTATTTCCCGAAGCTGCCTGTGCGGTTTATTCCAAGGCTATTGGAATTGGCGCTGGGGGAAGGGAAAAGCCACCGCCTGCAGGCGCAATTGCTGCTGGAGCGTTTAGGCGATATCCGGCTGCGGGCGGAAGAGGCTTTAAGCTCGAGCAAGCAGGAAATCCGCATCGTGGCGGCGGAATGGCTGGCCCGCTTAGGCGATCCGTTGGCTGTAGCGGCCTTGAATCAGGCCTTAAAGAAAGAAAAGCGTGAAGTGGTGATCGCCGCCCTGCTGACCAGTCTGGAGCGTTTAGGTGAAGATATTTCCGCCTATTTATCTGCAGAGTTCCTGCTTAAAGAAGCGCGAAAGGGGCTAAAAGGCAAACTGCCGAACAGTCTGCTGTGGCTGCTGGACAAGCCTTTTCCGCAGCTGGCTTGGCAAAATGGCCAAGTGGCTGAGGATGAAATTATCCGCTGGTGGGCAGTGCTGGCGCATAAGCTGAAAGAGCCGGCGGGCAATGCTCTGCTGCAGCGCTATCTGGGCCTGCTTTCCGCTTCCAGCCAGCAGCAGCTGGGCGAGTTTCTGCTGGACGGCTTTATCCGTCAGGATACGCGCCACCCGTCGCAGGATGAAGCCTTGCAGGAAGCCAATCAGCATGCGCCGAACCGGCTTGCCGGCTATAAGAATTCATTTAAGAATTATGGGCAGAAATATCCAGAATACTACGGGCGCTATGAGCACATTACCTTAGAGCAGGTTGTTGAAGAAATTAAGCGGGAGGCGCTTTCACGCTATTTAGGCTCGGCAATTGGCGACAAGGGCATTCTGGCTTTGGCTGCAGGCGTGCAGGGGCATAAAGCCGTCCATTTCATTCAGCAGTACATGAAAGATCATTACCAGCGCCGCGCGCAAATTGAAGCCATGATTGCCGCTGTTGCGAACAGCGATGACCCGGTCATGATTCAGTTTTTACTGTCGATTGCCCGCCGTTACCGCACAGCTTCAGTACAGGAAAAGGCCCGCGGGCTGATTGAGGCGATTGCGGAACGCAATGGCTGGAGCAATGATGAGCTGGCCGACCGGACGATTCCAACCGCAGGCTTTGATGAGCATGGAATTTTAACGCTGAGCTACGGCGGGCGGGATTTCAAAGTTTCTCTGGATGAAAGCTATAAATTCGTGCTGAAAAATGAAGACGGCAAGGAAATTAAAGCCCTGCCTGCGGCCCGTCAAAGCGATGATGAGGAGCTGGCCAAAGAAGCGAAAAAGCAGTTCAGCAGCTCGAAAAAGGAATTGAAGCAGATTCTTGATTTGCAGACAGCCCGCTTATATGAGGCGATGTGCGCGAACCGGCGCTGGGCCGCGGCCGAGTGGCAGCAGTATTTGGCGCAGCATCCCATCATGAAGCGCCTAATTCAGCGCTTAGTCTGGCAGGAAGTTGCGGATGATCAGGTTCTGAATACCTTCCGCCCGGCGGAAGACGGCAGCCTGATCAATGCTGAAGATGATGAAATTGAATTGGCCGCAGACAGCCAGATTCAATTGGCGCATGCCGCCTTGATGGATGAAGCTTCCAGGCAAGACTGGCAGCAGCATTTGAAAGATTACAAAGTGAAGTCTTTATTTGCGCAATTGGGCCATCTGCTGCCTGAGCTAGATGTGCAGGATAAAGATGCGGTGGATGACCGCTTAGGCTGGATGAGTGACACATTCACCTTGCGCGGGGTGATGAACAAGCTGGGCTATCAGCGCGGGCAGGCCGAAGACGGCGGAGTTTTTGACTATTATCATAAACCTTTTAACAGCTTAGGGCTGACCGCTTATATCGGCTTCAGCGGCAGCTATTTGCCGGAAGAAAACATGCCGGCTGCTTTATACCGCCTCAGCTTCAGCCGGAACAAGGGAAGCTCATGGAACCGCACCGATTTAGCGCTGAATGACGTGCCTAAAATTTTATTTGCGGAATGCTATGCGGACTATCATGCCGCCGCTGCGGCCTGCCGCGGCTTCGATCCAGAATGGGAGAAGAAAACACCATGGTAAATCCAGCCATTATCCGCCAAAGCGCAGAACAGCGCTTTGCAGCCGAGCTGAATACACTCACTGAGCATGATCAGGCAAATGCGCGGCCGCAAGGCTGGCTGCGTTCGCCGCGCGCTGTGCGCCAGTTTATTTTAGGCGATGAAAAATTAGGCATCAGCCGCAAGTTCTATGGCGATGATGCGCTGGTTGACCGCGCTATTGTCACCTTGCTGGGCAAGCAGGGGCTGATGCTGGTGGGCGAGCCGGGAACCGCCAAGTCCATGCTGTCTGAATTGCTGGCGGCTGCGGTCAGCGGCGATTCAGGCCTGACGGTTCAGGGTACGGCCGGCACGACCGAAGACCATTTGAAATACTCGTGGAATTATGCGCTGCTGCTGGCGGAAGGGCCGAGTGAAAAGTCTTTGGTGGCTTCACCGGTTTATCAGGCGATGCAGCAGGGGAAAATCGTCCGCTTTGAAGAAATTACCCGCTGCCCGCCGGAAATTCAGGATGTTCTGGTTTCGCTGATGTCGGAAAAAACCATGATGATTCCGGAATTAGGGCAAGCCGGCCGGGTGTATGCCAAAGCCGGGTTTAATATTATCGCCACGGCGAACCTGCGCGACCGGGGGGTGCATGAAATGTCATCGGCCCTGAAGCGCCGCTTCAACTTTGAAACGGTGCGCCCGATTGCGGATGCCCAGTTTGAACGCGAGCTGGTGCTGAGTCAGCTGCAGCATGAGCTAGGAGATTTATCCGGGCAGATTCAGGTTGCAGATTCTGTCATTGAGCTTTTGGTGACGGTTTTTCAGGAATTGCGCCAAGGCGCAACCAAGGACGGCGCTGCAATCAAGACTCCTGATGCGGTGATGTCTACGGCCGAGGCGGTGAATATTGCGCATGCGGCTGCTTTGGAAGGCTATTATCTGGGAGATCAAAGCTTGAGCAGCGCTGCAATTGCCAAGCAGTTGATTGGGGTTGTCCTTAAGGATAATGCCGATGATGCGAAACGGATCCGTTTCTATATGGACAATGTGGCCCGTGAGCGGGCGAAACAGGATGCCGTTTGGAAAGCCTTTTTTGAAGAAGGCAAACGCTTCTGGCAGTAGCAGGCAATCATGGCTGAGCATCCGGCCTATGCGCCGGACGCCCGCATTCTTGAATTTTGGATGAGGCTTTTCATCCCACAATATCCAGCTAAAAAATATGACAGATCTTGCAGCACAGCCGCCGCGCCTGCAGTATGCACTGCAGCTGATCCAGCAACTGGCAGCGCGGGAGATTTATTTCCTCCCCGTCCGGCACCATAGCCCTGCATGCGCCTATGCCGCATTGCAGGCGCTTCGGCAGATTCAGCCCGCGCATATCCTGATTGAAGGCCCCAGCTCATTCAACCGGCTGATTGCCGACCTGCAGCATGCCGACAGCCGGCCGCCTTTGGCTGTGCTATGCCAGACCGAAATCAAGCCGCTGCCTGCCGAGGCGGCTAAGCAGTACCGGACTGCGTATTTCCCGTTTTGCGAATATTCGCCGGAATGGGTGGCGCTGCGCGAAGCGCCGGCGCTGCAGGCGGGCGTTGAGTTTATTGACTTGGACTGGAGCAGCCAGGTTGAGCATGAGCAGCAAGCCAGCGCGCAGCAGACATGGCAAAGCCGCTCTTTGCAGCAGGAACGCTATTTGGCGCACAGCCAATATATTCAGCTGCTGGCCCGCAAGCTGCATTGCCGCAATCATGATGAGCTTTGGGAGCATCTGTTTGAACTGCGGCCCCGTGAGCGGCTGCAGGCATGGCAGGCTTTCTTTGAAGAGGTTTTTGTCTGGTGCGCGATGTCGCGGCTGGATTATGAGCCGGCCGTATTGGAGGCGGAAGCATCTTTAATCCGTGAACAGCGCATGCTGCAGGCTATTCTGGCGCGCTGCCAAAACCGGCAGGGGCCGCTGTGCATCGTCACCGGCGGCTTTCATACTTTGGCTTTGGTGGAGGAATTGGCAGATCAGCTGCTGAATCCAAAGCCTAAAAAAATAGCCCAATTGAAAAGCCGGGAGCAGTCCGATCAGTCATGGCTGATCCGCTACAGTTTTGACCGTTTAGACGCATTGAATGGCTATGCTTCCGGCATGCCGTCACCGGCATTTTATCAGCGCTGCTGGGAACAGCTGCAGCAGGATGGGCAGAATGACGCCGCCGCCCGGCAGCGTTTGGCGGTTCACTTTATTTCTGAATTTTCCGCGCAGCTGCATCAGCAGCAAATCACAGACAGCAGCTTTATTACGGTAAAAACCGCCAGTGAGCAGGCTATAGGCTTGGCGGCGCTGCGCGGCCATGCGCAGCTCAGCCGTTTTGATGTAATTGATGCATGCTTCAGCAGCTTTATTAAGGGAAGCCTGGATGAAGGGCAGCAGGCTTTCCGGCAGGTTCTGCATCAGCTGCTCAGCGGGGCGGCATTGGGGCAGGTAGCGCAGTCGGCACAGACGCCGCCGCTGCTGGCGCAAGTGTATGAGCTGGCAAAATTCCACCGCTTTAAGCTGGATGAAACACTCAGCAAGCGGGCCAAACTGGATGTATTGCGCAATCCGAAGCACCGCTTGCGCAGCCGCTTTCTGCATCTGCTGGACTTTTTGGAGCTGGGCTTTGCCAAGCGCCTGAGCGGGCCGGATTTCCTGGGCGGCGGGCAGCTGAACTTGCTGTTTGAAGAATGGGACTATGCATGGACGCCGCAGGTCGAAGCGAATTTAATTGAGCTGGCGGAATACGGCAGCGAAATGAGCAGCATTGCGCTGCAGAAACTGCTCAGGCTGAAGCAGGACTTTGCGCAGCAGGGGCTGGGGCGTTCTTCGCATCAGGCAGTTCAGCTGCTCATCCGGGCTGCGCTGATGGGGCTGCAGCCGCAGATTCCGGTTCTATTCGCCGAGCTGGAACGGTTTTTGCCGGAAGACCCGGATCTGGATTCGGTGCTGCAGTGCGGGCAAAAGCTGCTGTATTTATGGACTGGAAAAGACTTTCTGGCTTTCCAGCAGCAGCCGGCTTTAAAAATGCTCCTGCAGCAGGCGGTTTCCAGCGCATTATTCCTAGTTTCGCAATGGGCTGCTCCGCCGCTTGAGCAGCAGCGCCAGTATCTGCAGCACTTGCTGCAGCTGCATGGCCTGATCAAGCAGAGTTCATATCTGCTGGAAAATCAAGCTGAGGGCTTGAGCTTATTTCACAGCACTGTTGCGCGCTTAACGCCGGACTGGACGCAGGCTGGCTTGCTGCTGGGCGGCGTGAGCGCGCTGCAGTTTATGGATGGCGTCTGCAGCGAGCAGGAGCTGCATCAGCGGCTGCAGCAGCGCTTTGGCCTTGGCGCTGACCCTGAGCAGGCGGTAAATTACCTTTCAGGCGTCATGCACAGCGCGCCGGAACTGTTATTGCGCTATCCCGCAATGGCGGACTTGCTGAATGAGCTGGTGCAAACATGGGATGAAGCTGTATTTGTCGCGCTGCTGCCCGACCTGCGTTTTGCCTTTACGCATTTCAAGCCTAAAGAAACTGCAGCGTTTGCTGAGAAAATCGCGCAAATCAATGGCGTATCCAGCATGCAGATTGCCCATTACAGCACTGAAATGAGCCAGGAAGAGCTGCTGCAGGGCGTGCATCTCAACCAGCAGCTGAACTTTTTAATCGCGGAACAGCAGCTTGAAAGCTGGCTCGCGGGTACAGAACAAGGAGGCCAGTCATGAGCAGCCATCAAGATGCCGATTCAGCTGCGCGCTGGCGGCTGATTCTGGGGCGCTACAGCGACCGGGCGCTCAATCAGGCGCAATTGGATCATGAGCAGCTGCGCCTGGAGCGCACACTGGACTATTTGTACAACCGCGAATATGAACGCCGCGGGCAGGCTGCGGGCCAATCGCGGCATGGCTCGCTGGATGATTCTCAGCTCACGGCCATCAACTGGCTGAATAATGCGCGCAAGCTTTTCCCGCAAAGCACCTTTGAGCGGATTCAGATGCAGGCTGTGGAGCGCTATCAGCTGGATGCTTTGCTGAAAGACGAAAAAAGCCTGCGCAGCTTAGAGCCGACGCCGCAGCTGGCCAAAGCCTTGCTCAGCATGCGCGGGCGGATGAATGCGCAAACCCGCGAAACTGTGCGCGAGATTATCCGCCAAGTGGTCGAGCAGATTATTGCCCGGCTGAAGCCGAATTTTGTGCACGCAATTCAGGGGCGCCGCAACCGTTTCCGGCGCTCTGTCATTGCCAACAGTCAAAACTTTGACTGGCGGCGCACCATTCAGCAGAATTTGAAGCATTACCATACCGGCCTGAATAAGCTGATTATTCAGCAGCCTTTTTTCAATGCGCGGGTGCAGCGGCATTTGCCGTGGACGGTTGTGCTCTGTGTTGACCAAAGCGGTTCAATGATGAGTTCGGTCATGTACAGCGCAATTTGCGCCAGCATTCTGGCCAGCTTGCCTGCGGTAAAAGTCCATCTGGTTCTGTTTGATACCCAGATTGTCGATTTATCGCATTTGGCGCATGACCCGGTTGAGGTGCTGCTGACCGTGCAGCTGGGCGGCGGCACGGATATCGCCAAAGCTGTGGCTTACTGTGAAAAGTATATTACTCAGCCGAGCCGCACCATTTTCGCTTTAATCAGCGACTTTGAAGAGGGCGGTTCGGTGGCCCATCTGCTGAATGCCGTGAGCCGCTTAAACAGCCAGCAGGTCAAGCTGCTGGGGCTGGCCGCTTTAGATGAACAGGCGAACCCGGTTTATGACATGCAAATGGCGCAAAAGCTGAATGAGCGCGGCATGTCGGTGGCGGCGCTTACGCCGGAACATTTTGCCCAGTGGATGGCGGAGGTGATGCAATGAGTTGGCAGCAGCAGTATTTGGCCTATGATCAGGACAGTTTGGCAACCTATGCCAATGCAGGCTTAGTCCGGCGCGCTTTAAAAGATCTGGATGCAGGAAAAGTCCAGATTTTACAGCAGTCAGCGCTGCAGATTGTGATTGAAAGCGACGGGCAGCAGGTGGTTCTATCGGCTTCAGGCCTGTCCCAAGCCGGCTGCAGCTGCCCGGCTGCGGGCGCATGCAAGCATATTGTCGCAGCGGTTTTATCTGTCCAAAAGCATCTGCCATCGCCGCAGCGCGCAGCTGATCTGCCTGCACATGCGGGCGCTCAAGCAGAGGAAGCCAGTTCCGAAGCGCCGCCGGACAAGAGCGCCGCGCAGTCATCCGCCAGCCTGCTGGATGAAGTGCTACAGCTGGATTTGGAGCAGATTGCGAAGCAGATCGGCAAAGCGCAGCGTGAAAAAGCGCTTAAATTAGCCCAAGCCTATGCGCATGAGGAAAATCCCCAGGCTGAAATCGTGGGCGGCCGGCTTAAAATTGCCTTGGAGATTTTTCCTGAAGGAATTATTTATATCGCAGGCGCCGGCTTTCAAGGCATGCTTTCAGAGATTGAAAAAGATCAAGCGGCTTGGCATTTGGCGGCATTGCTGGCGCTGCATCAGGCGCATGGAAAACGCTGGCCGGCTTTAAGTCTGCCCACACCGCAATCTGCAGCAGCGCTGAGCGCCAGTGAACAGCAGTTTATTGCCGAGCTTGAGCAGGATTTAGCGCAGCTGCTGGCGCAAGGGCTGTCGCATGTGCAGGAGTGGACAGCGCGGCAGTTTTATCTGCTGAATATTTCCGCAAAAAGCGAAGGCTTGCCCCGGCTGGCTGCGATGCTGCGCCAGCTGAGCGGCCAAGTCCGCCAATTGGCGCAGCGCGATGAACATGCTTCGGAAGGCGCGGCCTTAAGCAGCATTGCACAGCTGGCGGCCTATAGCTATCAATTAAGGCACAGTCAGGATAAGCACCTGATTCAGCTGCGGGGCAGAACCCGGCAAAGCTATGCTGCGGATGCTGAACTGCAGCAGCTGGAGTTGTATCCTTTAGGCGCGCGCTGGTGGCGCAGCCAAGGCGGGGCGCGGGGCCTAAGCTTGTATTTCTGGCAGCCGGAAAAACAGGAAATTTTAGAGGTGACTGCGGCCAGGGCAGAGGCTCAGGACCCGAGCTTTGACCGTTACCGGGCATGGTCGCAGATGAGCCTTTGGACCATGACGGCGCAGCAGCTGATGCAGGGCATTATCCGCTTGGAAACGCCCCGTTTTGCTGAAGATGGCCGCTTGGCGGTTTCAGGCGCAAGCGCTGCCCATCCTTTAAGCGCTTTGACGCAGGAGCATTATTTGGAACTGCTCAGGCATGAGGCGGTCAGCGATTGGCAGCTTCTAGTGCAGGACTGGAAAGCCCGGCTGCAGAACGCGCAGCCATTGCCTGTGGCCGTTCTGCTGCAGATTGAGCGTTTTGATGCGCCGCAAATCGATGAAATTGAGCAGTGTGTATGGTGGCGCCTGTATGACCGGCAAGGGCAGGCCATCCGCTTAAGGCTGGATTGGAAAACCGAGGATCTGCCGAAAATCCGCCAGCTTGAGAAATTATGCCGTCAATCGGAGCAAAGCATTGACGCGGTATTGGCGCATGTCAGCATTCAGGGGCAGCAGGCTGTGCTTGCGCCTGTGAGCGCAATTTTAAAGCAGGATGCCGGCTGTACGGTTTTCAGCCTGGATTTCGATCATCTTGCTGAAAAGAAGAAAACCTTGAAAGAAGCCTTGGCTGGGCGGATTGAACAGCTGCTGATGAAGAAACAGCAGCATTATGATGCGGTGCGGCTGCAGCAGCCGCATTTAAGCCAAAAAGTCTGTGAGCCTATTTTAGCGGTCTTGGAAACTTTAAGCTGTTCAGGGCGCCTGCAGTTAACCGCTTCGCAGCGCAGCTGTTTGGAAACGCAGCGGCAGCTGGCGGAAGATGCCGGGCTGAGCGTGCTGGCCAAGGCGCTGGATGCCGTACTGCAGCCGGGGCAGATCGCACCGCGGCAGTTATTGGCTTTGGTTTACCTCTGCGACTCCTTAATTAAAATGCAGGTCTATTTCCCTGTAGATGGGCAGGCAGCTTAAGTGCAGGGCCGGTTTGCGCCTCTATTTAAGCTGCTAGCCGATTATTTTTGCAAGATTTTATCTAAAAAGGCGCAAGAATAGGGAAACAGGCAATTTTCTTGCAGGATTAGCTTACATAATAGGGTTTCCCCATCTAGCTGATTTTTCCTTTTCACAGTAGAATATGTGCTCTCTTCAAAGTCACATTGCGGCGTGGTTCAAAAGACCAGCCCGTGGAGCCAAAATCAGCATGTTTATCGTGGCCGGTGCATCTGCACACTCTTCTTTTAAGAAAACGCAACTATTAACACGTCTATCGTCAATCAGTTCTGTTCAATCAATAGAAAGCCAATGGGTCTATCTGTTTGACCAAGCGCTCAGCGAGCAACAGCAGCAATCAGCTTTACAGCTTTTAAATGATGGCCAATCTTTTGCATTGCGCCAGGCTGCAAGTGATGAAGTGCAAATTTTAGTCACCCCGCGCGTCGGCACTATTTCGCCGTGGTCTTCTAAGGCGACCGATATTTTCGCCAACTGCAATACGCCTGTACACCGCCTAGAACGCGGTGTTTTGTTTATTTTGAAGGGTGTAAAAGATATTTCAGACGCAGTGAAACTTGCGCTGCATGACCGCATGACCGAAAGCGTGTTCAGTCAAATTGAAGACGCCGCCGCGCTGTTTTCTGAAACTGCACCGAAGCCTTTAAACTCAATTGATATTTTGGGCCAAGGCAAAGAAGCTTTAGTCAAAGCCAACTCTGAATTCGGCTTTGCGCTGTCCGATGAAGAAATTGACTACTTAACGGCTGCTTTCAACAAGCTCGGCCGCAACCCGCATGACATTGAACTGATGATGTTTGCGCAGGCGAACTCGGAACACTGCCGCCATAAAATTTTCGGTTCAGAATGGACAATTGACGGCGAAAAACAGCCATTGTCACTGTTCCAGATGATTAAGAATACCTATAAAGAGTCGCCTACAGACGTGCTGTCAGCCTATAAAGACAACGCATCGGTGATTGTGGGCTTTGACACGCAGCGCTTCTATCCGAAGAAAGATGCTGAAACCGGCCACCACATTTACAAGTACAAGAGCCAGGCCGCTCACATCTTGATGAAAGTGGAAACCCACAACCATCCTACCGCAATTGCGCCATTTGCCGGCGCGGCCACAGGTTCAGGCGGCGAAATCCGCGATGAAGGCGCGACCGGCCGCGGCGGCAAGCCGAAAGCAGGCTTAACCGGCTTTACCGTTTCCAACCTGAACATTCCGGGCTTTGAACAGCCTTGGGAAGAAAACTACGGCAAGCCGTCGCGCATGGCGTCTCCGCTGCAGATCATGATTGAAGGCCCGTTGGGCGGCGCAGCATTCAACAACGAATTTGGCCGCCCTGCCTTAAACGGCTACTTCCGTACGTTCGAGCAGAATGTAAATGGCGATGTGAAAGGTTTCCATAAGCCAATCATGATTGCCGGCGGCTACGGCAACATCCGCCCTGACCATGTCGAAAAAGACGCGATTCAGCCGGGCGACTTGCTGATCGTGCTGGGCGGCCCGGCCATGCTGATCGGCCTGGGCGGCGGCGCAGCGTCTTCAGTTGACAGCGGCAAGCTGGGTGAAAACCTTGATTTCGCTTCGGTGCAGCGTGAAAACCCGGAAATGGAACGCCGCTGCCAGGAAGTGATTGACGCCTGCTGGCGCATGGAAGACTTCAACCCGATTGTGTCTGTGCATGACGTAGGCGCGGGCGGCATTTCCAATGCCATGCCTGAGCTGGTGAATGACCATGAACTCGGCGCTGTGCTGGATCTGCGCAAGATTCCATCGCTTGAGCCGGGCATGTCGCCAATGGAAATCTGGTCGAATGAAGCGCAGGAACGCTATGTATTGGCGATCCGTCCAAGCTCTTTAGAATTGTTTGAATCGCTGTGCGCGCGCGAACGCTGCCCGTTTGCCGTATTGGGCGAAGCGACCGAAGCACGCCATTTGACCGTAAATGATCCATTGTTTGAAAACAAAGCGGTGGATATGCCAATGCAGGTGATGCTGGGCGGCACGCCGCGCATGAGCCGTTCTTTTGAAACCATTGAGCGCAAAGGCGACGGCTTTGATGCATCTAAAGTCACAGATTTAAAAGACGCCATCTACCGCGTGCTGAAAAATCCGACAGTTGCCTCTAAATCGTTCCTCATCACTATTGGCGACCGTTCGATTACCGGCATGGTGGCGCGTGACCAGATGGTCGGCCGCTGGCAAGTGCCTGTAGCGGATGCTGCGGTAACGACTACAAGCTTAGTGGGCTACACCGGTGAAGCGATGGCGATGGGCGAACGTCCGCCGGTGGCTCTGCTGAATCCTGCCGCTTCTGCGCGCCTATCGGTTGCGGAAGCCATCAGCAACATCATGTCGGCAAAAATTGAGCAGATCAGCGATATTAAACTGTCTGCAAACTGGATGGCGGCAGCCGGCCAGAAAGGTGAAGACCAGGCCCTGTTTGAAGGCGTCAAAGCCATCGGCATGGAAATGTGCCCTGCGCTGGGCATTGCCATTCCAGTCGGCAAAGACTCGCTGTCTATGCGCACCACTTGGAAAGACGAAGGCGAAGACAAAGCCGTAACTTCTCCGATGTCAGGCGTAATCACTGCATTTGCGCCAGTGACCGATGTGCGCAAAACCTTGACGCCTGAATTGAAAAATGAAGCCTCTGTGCTGGTGCGCATCGATTTGTCTAAAGGCCAGTTCCGCCTTGGCGGTTCAATCCTTGCGCAGGTTTACAAGGCAATCGGCTCGGTTACGCCAGACGTCGACAGCTTTGATGACTTCAAAGCATTCTTCGCGCTGGTGCAGGACTGGAACAGCCGCGGCTTAATCAAAGCCTACCATGACATTGGCGACGGCGGCTTGCTGGCGACTGTTGCGGAAATGATGTTCGCTTCACGCTTAGGCGCGGCTTTAGAAGAGCAGTCTGCTGCCAGCCTGTTTGCTGAAGAAATTGGCGCAGTGCTGCAGATTTCAGAAGCGGACTGGGCTGCGCTGGAAGCTGAAGTGGCGGCGTCCAGCCTGAAAGATGCGATTTCTGTTGTGGGTACAGTCAACGATACTGATACTCTGACCGTCAATGGCTTAAGCCTGCCGCGTGAAGAGCTGCAGCTTGCTTGGACTGAAGTATCGCACCAAATCCAGCGCCTGCGCGACAACGTGGAAACTGCGGATCAGGAATTTGCTTTAATCACCGACAAATCTCATGCAGGCTTAATTGCCCGGCCGACATTTGACCTGAATGAGCCAATTGAAGCGCCGTACATCAACGAACGCCGTCCAAACATGGTGATTCTGCGTGAACAGGGCGTAAACGGCCAGGTGGAAATGGCAGCGGCGCTGGACAAAGTCGGTTTCAACGCCATTGACGTGCATATGAGCGACTTGCTTGCCGGCCGTGTTGATTTGAATGATTTTGAAGGCTTGGTAGCGTGCGGCGGCTTCTCTTACGGCGACGTGCTGGGTGCGGGCGGCGGCTGGGCCAAATCAGTTCTGTTCAACCCGAAACTGCGCGACCAGTTTGAGAAATTCTTCAACCGCGATGAGACTTTCTCTCTCGGCATCTGCAACGGCTGTCAAATGCTGTCGCAATTGGCGCCGCTGATTCCGGGCGCTGACGCATGGCCGCGTTTCCACCGCAATACCTCTGAAATGTTTGAAGCGCGCGCAGTCAACGTGCGTGTGGAGAAATCCAACTCTGTACTGCTGGAAGGCATGGAAGGCTCGATTCTTCCAATCGCCGTAGCGCATGGCGAAGGCCGCGCGGTGGCAAGCGCAGAGAGCATCGCCGCGCTGAATGCGGGTGATCAGGTGATCTTGCGCTATGTAGACAGCCAAGGCAACCCGACACAGCATTATCCATTGAACCCGAACGGTTCGCCGGAAGCGATTTCCGGTGTAACCTCGAAAGATGGCCGCGCAACGATTATGATGCCGCATCCGGAGCGCAACTTCCGCGCGGTTCAGCATTCGTGGAAGCCTGAAGAATGGACGGAAGATGGCGCATGGCTGCGCATGTTCCGCAATGCGCGAAAGTTCATTGGTTAATCTGAAGTCAGTGTTTTGAAAGCCGCCTTCGGGCGGCTTTTTTATTGGGCGGTATTTTTTGCTGTTCTTTTAATTTTTAATTCTCCCGCTGGACTTGGTTTGGATTTTGCTTTTATATTGGAGATGAATAGATTTTGTGTGTTTTTTGCGCAATGATGATGCACTATGGAAGACAGATGGATCACTAAACAAATTCAGTATCAACACTCATGCATGAGGTGATGACATGATTAAGACAGTTGCGTATGGAGCAGTCAATAAGTCTGCTTTGCAGAAAAAAGGATGGAAGCTGTTCGCTGCTGTTGTGAGCTTGCAGCTGCTGTTTTTGCTATTAGGCTATGCCTTGCATATTTGACAGCAAAGCCCCCCCCGGCAAGCTGCTGCCCCATAGCTGGGCCCTAATGGACTCTGGATGCGCGGGTGCAGCATCCCTTCGCTGCACTTTAAAGCAGTGTTTAAAACTGGCTCAGGACGCCATGTATAGGCAGCAAAGGCTTGTGCCTATTTTTATAAAGAGCAGGCCTTTCGCAGGCAGGGGGTGGCCTGCGCCAAGGCGCTGAAACTTAAGAAGGGATAAATAATCTGCTTTTTTACCCAAAAAATAATCTATAAATCTGTTTTAAATAGGCATTTAAAATCGATTTAAAAATTACTGCGGCAATGCAGGTAAAAAATGCGGGACTGCGCTTGCCGGAAGGCGGTTTTTACTTAAAGCTGTGAAAGTATTTAGGCAGCGAGCAGGCAATTATTAATCCTAAAATAAGCAGGCTGAAATATATAAATAAAATTGTGAAAGCGCTGATGCAGAAATTCAGTTCTTTGCATGCGCCCAATAACAGGGGGATTCCCCACGATAAAATAGAAATAACGGAGCTGCATAATAAAATCCGGCGCTGCTTCAGGCTGAGCGCTTTAAACAGATAGCCATTAATATTATTTTGTATCAGGGGGAGAATCCGGTGGTGAATCCACCAGCCATTCACGCTGAGGATAACGACAATAAATAACTTTGCCCATACTTTCTGATTTGAAAGGCTGTGGTAATCAGCAAGCCAGTAATATATCAGATAAGCTATTCCAGACAGCCATAATACGCATAAGCCCCAGAACACAACTTGGCTGCTGTGCTTGAATATTTCGTAGAATTCTTTGCTGATCCGCTGCTTGATTAAAAAACGTATAGCCAGCATATCCAGTAAAATAGCGCCGCCAAGCCCCAGCGCTAAACCTGCCAAGTGGAAAACTTTTATTAAAGTTTTGGGCTGGATTTTAAGAATATCAACAAGATCAATGAGAATAAGCATGACGGCAGCTGCCAATAGAAGTGGAGGATTATAAATCGCGGTGTTTGCTTTTTTTCTTAGGGGTTCTTTTCCTCAGAAAATAGCCAATAAAAATATGCGCGGGGAGCAGCAGCAGGCAGAGTAGGCCAATCCAGATGTGCAGCCATTTCATGTTTTCATGCCAGTCTTCCGGGCTGTAATATAATCCTGTGCCTGAAAATATTAAAATCAGCATGCAGGAAAGCATCATTAAGCCGCTTGCAGTATTGCGTTTCCGGTGCAGTGAGAGCCGGACATGCACAGACAGCAGCGATCCGACAAGGAGCAGCATTACGGCTGCGGAAAGGCCGTGCAGCTTTAATGTATTGACGCTCCATTCGGTTGGCTCCTGCATTTGCCAGTCCTGCGCATAGGCGAAATAAATACCCGTGATGCTTAGAATTGACCAAACTGCATAAAGCCCCCAGCGGTGCGGTTTAGACAGGCGAATGGAAATATTCACGATATAGGTGTCCTTTATTGCAGAATAAAAGCAGCTGCTGAAAAATGCCTTAAACACGGGTGGTTTGGGTTGGCGCTGACTGCAACGACTTTGGTTAAAGCATCGGCAGCCCATGCAAGCGGGGCAATAACACTGAAACTGTGCGGTGTTAATATTGGCTGGCGGGTGGCTGGATCAACCAAGGCGCTTACGCGCTGTGACTGGCATTGCCGCTGAGAATAATAAATTGAAGAGGTTGCAACAGAGCCTTGCGACAGCTCGCCAATGCTTTGCAGCTGCTGCGGATTTTTTGGATCCCTGAGCATTATGCTTTCCGGCGCTGCGCCTAAAACGCGCAGATCTCCCCCTGCATTGACAACAGCTGAGCAGATGCCGCGCTGCCTTAAACATTGGATGGCCGCATCGACAGCAAAACCTTTGGCAATGCCGCCTAAGTCAAGCGCAATCGGACTGCGGTAATAGACATGATGATCAGGCAGCAATTCCAGCTGCGCCTGAGAGCAGTTCAAAGGCTCAGGGTGAAATGCATGCTTGGGAAGCAATTGCCATTGAACCAGGGCATCTGCCACTGTGCAGTCAAATAAGCCTTGGGAGGCATAATGCATGCGCTGGGCTCTTTTTAAAACAGCATAAGTCCACGGGTGAACTTTAACAGGAGCAAGATAGGCCTCGCGGTTGATCAGGCTGAGTTCGCTGGACTGATCATGAAAGCTCATTAAATTCTGAATGGCCTCTATGCGGCCAAAAGCCGCATCAATTGCCTGGTGGGCCTGCTGCTGAGATAAAACTTGGTTCAGTTTTATCTCAACGACAGTGCCTAATAATGGGCGGGCCCTTACTATTTTAATGATTTCAATACCAAATCATGCAG
>NZ_JAVXCI010000019.1:0-34352 GCF_036659555.1 Acinetobacter sp. | reverse complement strand
TCAAGGTAGCGTGTCTACCAATTCCACCACCACCGCAGCTGTGACGCATTCTAGACGCATCACCTCAAAAAAGAAAGAACTAAATAAATTATTCAGCTGTTTTTGGCGCAGCTGGTGAAGTTTCAGCCGATTTCACCGGCACAGCCGGCGCGGAAGAAATTGATTTCAGGCTGTAGGCGTCTGCGGTCTGCTTTTTGGCGTAAACCGCCAGCGTCAGGCTGGTGACAAAAAACAGCGCAGTCAAAATAGCCGTCAGCCGGGTCAGGAAATTCGCCGAGCCTGAAGCGCCAAATACCGTGGCCGCGCCGCCGCCGCCGAAAGAAGCGCCCGCATCCGCGCCTTTGCCGTGCTGGACCAGAATCAAGACAATCATCAGTACGGCTAAGATTATATGTACCACCAGCACAAAAGTTTGCATGCTGAACTCCTAATTATTTTGTATTCGCAAATGCCTGCGTAATTTTATAGAAAGACGCGGCATTCAATGAAGCGCCGCCAACCAGCGCGCCATTAATGTCTGGGCAGGCAGCCAACTCTACTGCATTTTCCGGCTTGACACTACCGCCGTAGAGAATCGCCATGCTTTGGCCTACAGGCGTAATTTGGCTTAACCCTTCACGGATTTTGGCATGCATCGCCTGCGCATCTGCAGGTGACGCGGTTTTTCCGGTGCCGATCGCCCAAATCGGCTCATAGGCGACAATAATGCTTTGCCACTGCCCTTCCTGCACAGCTGGAGCAATATCGCAGATCTGCTGCAGCACAGTCTGCTCCGCCTGCCCGCTTTCGCGCTGCTGCAGGCTTTCGCCTACGCAGTAAATCACCGTCAGCCCTGCATGCAATGCATTTTTTACTTTTTCATTGATGGCTGCCGGACTGTCGCCGAAAATCTCGCGCCGTTCGGAATGGCCGATCAGCGCAAAATCAATGCCGCTGTCTTTCAGCAGTTCCGCGCTGATTTCACCGGTATAGGCCCCTGTGCCGGCAACCCGCGACAGATCCTGCGCAACCGTGCAGACGCTTCGGCTGCAGTCCTGCAGCTGCGCATGCACGCTTTGCAGGGCAATCGCAGCAGGCGCAACCGCAATATGGCATTCAGACTCTTCAATGGGCTGATCCTGAAGCAACTGCTTTAATTCCTGAACCAGCTGCCTGGCCTCTGCCCGCATGGGGTTCATTTTCCAATTGCCCACAACCCAAGGTGTAATCGCCGGACCCGACATAGATAACCTGCAGAAACTTTGATGAAAACGGGCATATTCTACACGCAATTGCAAATTTTGATGATAGTTTTACGCAGGCAATTTCAGCGGAAGAAATCCGAAGTATGGTTTTCAGGGCGATTTTGCAAAAAAACCGCGGCGATTTAAGGACTGGTTCAAGCTTTTGATCAATACTTAGCTAGTGACAACACTTTAAGATATGGTATTTTCATACAACAAAAGTATAATTTTACCATACCAATTATAAACAAACTGAAGCATAGGCATACTGAAGCATGACAGCACTACAGGGTTCTCCAAGATTTACAGGGTTTATTCGGCGCCTGGTCGAAGAAGGACAGGTATCTGCCGCAAGCATGCAGCAGGCGCTGCTGAGTGCAAAAAAAGCCAACCAGGACATTGTCCCCTATCTGATCCATGAGCTGAAGATTCCGTCGCTGACCATTGCCGAAACCATTTCAGCCGAATTCGGCGAACCGATTTTTGATATTTCAGCCTATGACGCCAATCAGATCGTCCGTGAAGATATTGATGAAAAGCTGATTACCCGCTACCGCGTTTTGCCGATTTTCAAGCACTCCAATATCCTTTTTGTGGCGACCAGCAACCCCACGCATATTGAAGCGGTCGATGCGATCCGCTTCAGCAGCAAAATGAACACCGAAACCGTCATTGTCGAGCACAATAAGCTGGAAAAGCTGATTGAGCAGAATTTTGCTGAAGACAGCACCTTTGATTTTGATGATGACTTCGATCTGGATATCGCCACAGATGCGCCTGATCAGAACAAGGAAGACAGCGAAGATGACAAAGGCGAAGAGGCGCCGATCGTCAAGTACATCAATAAGCTGCTGGTCGATGCGATCCGCATGGGCGCCTCGGATCTGCATTTTGAGCCCTATGAAAAAATGTACCGCGTGCGCTACCGTGTCGACGGCGTGCTGCGCCAGATCGCCAACCCGCCGCTGCAGCTGGCCAACCGCCTGGCTTCACGCTTGAAGGTGATGTCGCAAATGGACATTTCTGAAAAGCGCGTGCCGCAGGACGGGCGCATCAAGCTGAAGCTGTCGAAAAGCAAGGCCATCGACTTCCGCGTCAACTCCCTGCCGACCCTCTTCGGCGAAAAGCTGGTGCTGCGTATCCTTGACCCGTCCAGCGCCATGCTCGGCATTGACGCGCTCGGCTATGAGCCGGAGCAGAAAGCGCTGTTCATGGAGGCGCTGGATAAACCGCAAGGCATGCTGCTGATCACCGGCCCAACCGGTTCCGGTAAAACCGTATCGCTGTATACCGGCCTGAATATCCTGAACCGTGAAGACACCAATATTTCAACTGCCGAAGACCCGGTCGAGATTAATTTAGAAGGTGTGAATCAGGTCAACGTCAACAATAAGGTCGGCCTGACTTTCGCCGCTGCCTTGAAGTCTTTCCTGCGCCAGGATCCGGATATTGTCATGGTCGGTGAGATCCGGGATCTGGAAACCGCCGAAATCGCCATTAAAGCGGCGCAGACCGGCCATATGGTGCTGTCCACCCTGCATACCAACAGCGCGCCGGAAACACTCACCCGCCTGCGCAACATGGGCGTGCCCTCATTCAATATCGCCACTTCAGTCAATCTGGTCATTGCGCAGCGCCTGGCCCGCCGCCTCTGCCCGCAGTGCAAGCAAGCCGTAGAAATTCCGCAGCAAAGCCTGCTGGAAATGGGCTTTACTGAAGAAGATACACAAAATCCGGAATTTCAGGTTTACCAGCCTGCAGGCTGCCCGGAATGCCGTGAAGGCTATAAAGGCCGGGTCGGCATTTATGAAGTAATGAAAGTGACGCCGGAGATTTCCCGTATTATTATGGAAGACGGCAACGCCATTCAGATTGCCGATGCTTCGGATAAAGCCGGATTCAACAATTTACGCCGTTCGGGTTTAATTAAGGTTATGCAGGGGGTGACTTCGCTTCAGGAAGTCAATCGCGTAACCAGTGAATAATTGCTGCACTTAATATTTAAAATAAGGATAAAGTCATGGCTGTGAAAAAAGCGCAGATGATGCCAACCTTCAGTTATGAGGGGGTAGACCGCAAAGGGGCCAAACTTAAAGGGGAATTGCCGGCGCGCAATATGGCTTTGGCCAAAGTGACATTGCGCAAGCAGGGCATCACCATCAAGAGCATCCGGGAAAAGCGCAAAAACATCCTTGAAGGCCTGATGAAAAAAAAGGTGTCGACATTAGACATTACCATTTTTACGCGCCAGCTTGCGACCATGATGAAGGCCGGCGTGCCGCTGGTGCAGGGCTTTGAAATTGTTGCGGAAGGCCTAGAAAATCCGTCAATGCGCGAAGTGGTGCTGGGCATCAAAGGCGAAGTGGAAGGCGGCAATACCTTTGCCGGCGCCTTGCGCAAGTATCCGCAGCATTTTGACAACCTGTTCTGCTCTTTGGTGGAATCCGGCGAGCAGTCCGGCGCGCTGGAAACCATGCTGGACCGTGTCGCCATCTATAAAGAGAAAAGCGAACTGCTGAAGCAGAAAATCAAAAAAGCCATGAAATACCCAATAGCCGTTATTGTGGTTGCTGTTATTGTCACCATTATCCTGATGGTGAAAGTAGTGCCGGTTTTCCAGGATCTATTTTCTTCATTTGGCGCAGACTTGCCGGCATTTACCCAAATGGTAGTCAATATGTCTGAATGGATGCAGAAATACTGGTTTATTCTAATCATCGGAATTGCAGCAGTGATTGCCTGCTTCTTAGAAGCCAAAAAGCGCAGCAAAAAGTTCCGCGACTTTCTGGATAGAGCAGCGCTTAAAGCGCCGATCTTCGGCGATCTGGTGTATAAAGCCATTATTGCGCGCTACAGCCGTACTCTTTCTACAACCTTCGCTGCCGGCGTACCCTTGATTGACGCGCTTGAATCTACTGCAGGCGCAACCAACAATGTGGTTTACGAAACAGCAGTGCTTAAAATCCGCGAAGATGTCGCCACCGGCCAGCAGCTGCAGTTCGCCATGCGTGTCACCGATAAGTTTCCGTCTATGGCAGTGCAGATGGTTGCAATTGGCGAAGAATCCGGCGCGCTGGATGCCATGCTGGATAAAGTGGCGACCCATTATGAAAATGAAGTCGACAATGCCGTTGATGGCTTAACCTCCATGATGGAGCCTTTAATTATGGCAGTATTAGGCGTGCTTGTCGGCGGCCTGGTGATTGCCATGTACCTGCCGATTTTCCAAATGGGTTCTGTGGTTTAATGCAAGATTTGATTCAATATTTTATTTCCACTCCGGCAGCGCTTTATATTGCTGTCGGGCTGCTCAGCCTGTGCATCGGCAGCTTCCTGAATGTGGTCATTTACCGGACCCCGAAAATGATGGAGCAGGAATGGCGCACTGACTGTCAATTGTTTCTCCATCCTGAACAGCCGCTGACTGAAGCCAGCAAAATCACCCTGAGCAAGCCGAATTCGGCCTGCCCCAAATGCCACAGCCCGATCCGCTGGCACCAGAACATTCCGGTCATCAGCTGGCTCCTGCTCCGCGGCAAGTGCGCTGCATGCCAGAACCCGATCAGCAGCCGCTACCCGCTGATTGAATTGCTGACCGCCGCCTGCTCTTTAACCGTTGTGGCGGTTTTTGGCCCTACTGTGCAAATGCTGTTCGGATTGATTCTGACCTGGGTGCTGATCGCCTTAACCTTTATTGATTTTGACACCCAGCTGCTGCCGGACCGCTACACCCTGCCCCTGGCTGCCTTGGGCCTGGGCATCAACAGCTTCGCTGTTTACACTTCTCCGGCATCAGCCATTTGGGGCTATATCATCGGCTTCCTCTGCCTGTGGATTGTCTATTACATCTTTAAAATCGTGACCGGCAAGGAAGGCATGGGCTACGGCGATTTCAAGCTTCTCGCCGCCTTGGGCGCCTGGATGGGGCCGCTGATGCTGCCGCTGATTGTGCTGCTGTCCTCACTGGTCGGCGCCATTATCGGCATCATCCTGCTGAAAATCCGCAAGGAAAACCAGCCCTTCGCTTTCGGGCCCTATATCGCCATTGCGGGCTGGATCGCTTTCCTCTGGGGCGGGCAGATCATGAAAATTTACCTGAGTCAGTAAGGAGCCGACATGGCATTTGTAGTGGGCTTAACCGGCGGCATCGGCAGCGGCAAATCAGCGGCCAGCGCATGGTTTGAATCGCAGGGCATTGCCGTGGTTGATGCTGATGTGGTTGCGCGCGAAATTGTGCAAAAAGGGCAGCCTGCCCTCGCGCAAATTCAGCAGGCTTTCGGCGGTTGGGTATTGCTGGACAATGGCGAACTCAACCGGCGCGCGCTGCGCGAGCATATTTTTAAAGAACCTGCGGCGCGCAAGGTGCTGGAAAGCATTACCCATCCAGCAATCCGCAGCACGATCATCCGGCAGCTGCAGCAGGCAGCCAGCCCCTATGTTCTGCTGGCCTCTCCCCTGCTGTTTGAAACTAATCAGCATGAGCTGGCGCAGCGCAGTTTGCTGATTGACGCTTCCGAAGAGCTGCAGGTTCAGCGGGCTTCGCAGCGCGACGGGCAAAATGCTGAACAGATCAAAAAGATCATTGCGGCGCAAATGCCGCGCGCGCAGAAACAGCAGCGGGCCGATGATATTGTGCTGAATGACGGCCATTTGGATCATTTATACCTGCATCTGCAGCCTTTGCATGAAAAGTATCTGGCTTTGGCAGAAAAAGCCGCCAGCCCTGCTGATCAGTTCGGGCTTTTACAATAAAGCCCTGCTCTCCGGCCGGGATCAAACCGATTAAGAGCGCTGTTTTTTCCGGTCAATTTTCTGCTGCAGCGGATCCTTATGCATCAGCCAGCGCCACGGCTGCAGCGCGCCAACGCCCATTCCGATCAGGCCGAAAATCATGGCATGGCTCAGCGGCTCATGCAGCAGCGGCACCGCTAAAATGGCGGCGATAAAAGGGGCTAAGGTTACAATGCTTCCGGTTTTAAAAGCGCCCAGGCGCTTAATCGCCTCAGCATAGGTTAAAGTCGCTACGATCACCACAAATACGCCATGAAACACCACCTGCCCAACCAATTGAAGCGGCTGAACATTCGCTAAGGTTTTGGGTAAAAACAGGACATAGATTGGGACAAAGACAATCGCCGCCCAAATTGCCACACCCGCCATAGAATGCCATGCAGACAGCTTCCATTGCCTGAGCAAAACGGTAAATGTCCCCCACAGCACAGCGCTCACAAAAAACAGGCCATCGCCTAAACTAAAAGCGACGCCCGTTTCTTGATACATCAGCCCGCTCATGGCCGTCAGTGCGAGCAGCATAATGCTGAGGCTGATCCAGGTATGCCGGTCAAAGGGCTGCCGGAATAAAAAATAGCCGGCTAAAGCGGTGCAGAGCGGAATGCAGCCATTCAGAAAAATAGCGGCATGCGCTGCAGGAACATAATGAAAAGCGCTGTAGGCAGTGATGCAGTAACAGACCCCGCCAATCATCGCCAAAATGAAAGGCTCTTTTTTCCACAAAAAGGCGGTATCTTTTTTATAAATCAAGATCGGCATTAAAATGCAGAAGGCCAAGAGAAAACGCAATGCCGCAATGTCCCAGGCGCCAATGCCCCAATTGGCGCTCAAGCGGGCTGTCAGCGTAAATCCCCCCCAAATACACATCGTGATGGCGATAAATACATAGCCTTGTTTTTGAGGGATCATCATTTGCTTAAACTGGGTCTAAAATTTAAAAATCTTACACATTGCGCTGGCGGCAGGCCTCATACAGCGCCATGCCGGTAGCTACGCTGACGTTCAGGCTCTGCAGGTTGCCGGCCATAGGAATATAGACCTTCTGATCGCATTGCGCCTGGGTAATTGGACGCAGGCCGGTATCTTCCGCGCCCATCACCACGCATACGGCAGTGCCGGTAAAATCAAACTGCTGAATCGGCAGCGCCTGCTCATCCAGCATGGTGCCGACCACGCGCACATTAAACTGCTCTTTAATCTGCCCCAAAGTGCGCGCCAGATTGGTCACTTGAATGAATTTCACTTTTTCCGCGCCGCCGGCCGCAACTTTGCGCGCTGTCGGCGTCAGGCTTGCAGAGCGGTCACGCGGCACAATTACCGCTTCTGCGCCCATCGCCGCTGCGGTGCGGATGCATGCGCCCAGGTTATGCGGGTCAGTCACCTGATCCAAAGCCAGCAGCAGAGGCTGCGCCGATGCCTGCAGCAGATCTTCCAGATCCTTTTCATTCAGGACCGGATGCGCGCGCACCGCCGCCACAACGCCCTGATGGAACGGCAGGCCTGCCAGCTTTTCCAAAGTATCGCGGCTGGCTTTCTGCACGCTGACGCCGAAAGGCTCCGCCAGCTCAAAGATGCGCTGCAGGCGCTGATCTTCACGCCCCTTCAGCGCAAATAAGGTTAAAACCCGCTCAGGCTCAAGCTCCAGCAATGACTCCACAGAATGAACGCCATAATAATATTCAGGTTTTGCCATGAACGACCTCTAACTTCAATTGACAATTCAAAAGAAAAATCCTGTAAAGCCAGCTTTACAGGATTGATGCTTAGCGCCTAGTTTAACTGATTTAGCCTGAAATTTCCCTGCCTAAGTCAGCTCACGCGCAGGAATAACTCAGCCTTCCAAATGGCAGACATAATCCAGCACTTCATCGGTCTCAATTTTAAAGCGGCTGTTGCCCGGCACATAGAACGACTGGCCCGCGCGGAACAGTTCGCTTTCTTCGCTGTCTGCAACCTGCACGCGGCATTCGCCGGAAATAATTTCCATGCGCTCAGGAACATGCGTTTCAAAAGTCAGCGCTTGCTCAGTCGGCAAAATCACGCCCAAGGTTTTTTTAGTGCCATCTTCAAACTGCACCGTATGGCTAATGCACAGGCCGCCGAAATATACGTTTGATTTTTTGATGACTGATACATGATCAAACTGAGCTGACATGCGTATTTTCTCCAGATAAAGCATATTTATAATGTTTAGATTGAAGCAGTTTAATTGCGCTGCCGCAACTAATCAATCCATGTTTGCGGCGGATGAATCCGTCCTTGGCAGTGTCTCCGCCAGCCCTGCGCTGCGCGGATAAGCAGCATGCCGATGCCGCCAGCATCGAGTCTAAAACAACTGCCGCTGCTGCACAATTTTCTTTTTGCATCTCATCGACTAAAGTTAGGCCAAGGGCGCGCTGCAGCGCTCAGGCTTCACGCCAGCCTGCGCAAACGCCTTGCGCTTTTTTGCTGCCCAGCGCAGCATGAAATTGCATGTTCAGGCGGAAATTAAGATAGAATTGCGCTGTTTACGGTCACCAAACAATAAAAACCGTCTTGTGGCAATAACAAAACTTGTCTATCTTAAACTCAAAACTCTTCGCAGCCCGGATGCGTTTATGCTGACACATTTAACTCTGATCAATTTTGCCTTAGCTGACCATTTAGCCATTGATATTGAACAAGGTTTTAACGTTTTAACCGGTGAAACCGGCGCCGGGAAATCCCTGCTGCTGGATGCGCTGTCAGCCTGCCTGGGCGAGCGCACCGACACCAGTTATGTGCGCTTTGGCGCAGACAAAGCCGATGTCACCGCAACTTTCAGCTATCAGGACGGTTCGCCGGAAGCGCTGTGGCTGCAGGCGCAGGAGCTGGATGATGAATCCGGTGAAATACTGCTGCGCCGGGTGATTTTCGCCACAGGCCGCAGCAAAGCCTGGATTAACGGCCGCCCCAGCAGCCTGGCGGAATTAAAGGAAATTGGCCGGATGCTGGTGCAGCTTTACAGCCAGCACAGCCAGCAGCAGCTGCTGGAACCGCCTTATCCGCGGCGCTGGCTGGACCGCTACAGCAACTTCCATGCGCCCGCCCAAGCCGTGCGCGATGCCTACAGCGCATGGCAGAAAAATATCCGCCAGCATCAGGCCGCGCTGGATGCGCAGGCAACCCGCAAGCAGCGCATGGATACCTTAGAGCTGCAGCTGGAAGAGCTGGAAGAGCCGGTGCAGACCGACTATAAAGAGATTGAGCAGGAGTTTGACCGGCTCAGCCATCATGAGCACATCATGCAGGACTGCAGCAGCAGCTTAGCGGCTTTGGATGATGCCGAGCAGAATATCAATCAGGAAATTTCCTCCATCTTGCGGCGCCTGGAGGCGCATGCAGGCCGCAGCGGGCAGCTGTCCGAAATTTACACTTCGATGCTGAATGCGCAAAGCGAACTGGAAGATGCAACCGCCAGCCTGCGCCAGTTCATGGACCGGCAGAGCTTTGACCCTGAGCGCATGGAAGCGCTCAATTCACAGCTGGAAATTTTCCACCGCCTGGCGCGCAAATACCGCACCCAGCCTGAGTCGCTGAAAGAAGAATATGAAGCCTGGCAGGCTGAACTGCAGCAGCTGCATGCGCTGGAAGATCCGGAAACCTTGGCGGAACAGGTTGAAGCTGCCCATCAGGAGTTTTTAGGCAAGGCGCAGCATCTGGATCAAATCCGCCGCGAAGCAGCCGCGCCGCTGGCCAGGCAGCTGACCGGGCAGGTCAAGCAGCTGGCGCTGCCGGAAGCCTATTTTGAATTTAAGTTTGAAGCGCTGGATGAGGCATCCAGCGAAGGCCTGAGCTTTATTCAGCTGCTGTTCAGCGCCAACAGGGGCATTCCGGCGCAGCCTTTGGCCCGCGTGGCGTCCGGCGGCGAGCTGTCGCGGATTGCCCTGGTCATGCAGGTGATGAATGCTGAAAAAACCGATGCGGAAATTCTGGTGTTTGATGAAGTTGATGTCGGCATCAGCGGCGGCACGGCAGAAATGGTCGGCCGCCTGCTGGCCAGCCTGGCGCAGCATGTGCAGATCCTGTGCATTACCCATCAGGCGCAGGTGGCCGCGCAGTCTGACCAGCACCTGCTGGTGCAGAAGCAGCAGACTGACCCGGCCAGCAGCGCCATTATCAAGCTGCAGGAAGACGGGCGCATTCAGGAACTGGCGCGCATGACCGGCGGGGTTGAAATCGGCGAAACCACGCTGCAGCATGCCCGGCAGCTGCGCCAGCTGAAGTTTCAGAATGCATGAAAAAAGCCGGCAGATGATCTGCCGGCTTTTCACTGCAGCCTGAACCGGCTGTATTCAGTTCTATTGAAGCAAGGCTTACCACTGCACCGGCTTTTCGCTCGATCCCGGCGTCATCTCATAGGTTGGCGTAAAGCCTGCATTCAGGCTTGAAGATGATGCCGGCTGCAGCTTCATTCCCGCCAGCACTTCCTGGCTTAAGCCCTGCGCAATTTTATCCGCGCTTGAATCATTCAGCGAATTATTCAGCATGTTTTGCACGGCGCTGTCCGCAAGGACGCGGTTGAATGCGCCCGAAGCAGCCACTTTGCCGGTATTGGCTTCGATCACGCGCCAGGTTAGGCGCACCTGCTCTGCGCCCTGATTCATCCCATACATCTGCTGGCCGCTGGCCGCTGAAATGTCATTGATGCGCCCCACCAGCAGATAGTCTGCGCCGACTTTCTGGCCGATGCGCGCCAGTTCCTGCGGAGCGCCATCCCATTGCAGAAACTCGTTTTCAGACTGCATTTCGCTTAAATAATGGCGGTCAAGCAGGCTCAGCTGCCCGCTTTGCGCCAAATACACGCCCAGCTGGTCAGACAGTTCCGATGCGAAATCCTCAGCCGAATCGACCTGGGCAGAGCGGTTATTCTTTTCATAGAACTGGAACGGCATCACCGCGATGCGGCGCAAATGCTGATCCTGAACCGATGACTGATACTGCACCACATGCGCGCGCACTTTGGCGCGGTAATGGCCTTTTGACCCTGCTACGCTCAGCACCTGAAATTTAGTGACCGATCCTGAGCCGGCGCTGTCCACGCTGAACACCGGGGAAACTTTGCCGCTATAATTCCACTGATTATTGGAAACCGACATGCTGACAGTTTCTTCATAGTCTGTCCGTGAAGATACGGTCGCGCCATTCACCGACTGCACTGCCACCAGCAGGGCTTCTGAAATAGCCTGATGCTGCGTCGCGCCGCTGCCTGAAGCTTCTTTGACGACTTCCTTTAATGCAGCGAATGCCGAACTGGCCGTACACCCTGCAAGCAGCAGGGCTAAAAGTAATTTATTCATTCTTATGATCTGCTTAAGCAGCTGCGCGGGCGCGCAGCTGCGGATTGGAATTACAGGCCGAATGCCGAGCGCTTCGCTGACTTGCGGATTTCTTTTTCACTGGTCCATTCCACAATGCCGGTCTGCACATTCTGCAGCTTCAAAGTGAATTTGTAGTACACATCGCTTTTGCCGCCGGAGTTTTTCACAATGCTCGACAGGTTGCCGTTCAGCATGTATTCAGCGCCAATATGCCCGCCCGCTTTAACCGACGTCGCCTGATTCACCATGCCGCTCTGCTTCTGGTAGGCCAACTGCTGCGCCAGCGCATTTGCGGAAGTCATGTCGACAAAGCGGAATTTGCCGGAATTGATCAGCTTGTTCTGAATGGTGTCGGTAATCGACTCGGTATCAATATGCTCCTGGGTTTTATTGCGGATGCGGTCCACAAACATCACCGGGCGGCGGTTCTGCGTCAGCTGGACAATCACCGGGAAGGTCAGCATATCGTCCACCATTTTGTCCGCAATCATCTGCAGGTCGGTAGAGCCGAAATCTTTAGTCAGGGTTTCAACTGCCTGCGCATCGCCATAGCCTACCTTGGTGGAAGCGCAGCCAGTCAATACTGAAGCAGCCAGAACCGCGGCTGAAGCTAATTTTAATTTCATGGAACTGATCCTTATTAATCTTTTCTTAAATAAACAACGACATCAACCGCGGACGGGTTAGGCGCAATGGATTGAACGGTTTTGACTTCACGGCCGGTCAGCTGAATCGGCTTCCAGCGCGAACCTTCTGGGTTCACTTCAAAGCCGCTGGCATCGACCCAGACAATTTTGTATTCAAATGTGCGGCTGACAAACCAGCGGTCTTTAATCGCAATCGAAGCTTTTTTCAAATCGCCCGCATAGCCCATATTGATGCGGTCCACGGCAATCTGCGTAACCAGCTTCGGGTTATTGCTGACGGTTTTCACGCTGTAGCTGCCATCGGCTGCCGTCTGGGTCGACAGTGAGTTTGGCGCAGTGCAGCCAATCAGCGCTGCGGCCAGCAGGCCGGCCGCTGCCAGTTTCAAATTCATATTCATCATTGCACTCTTTTTTAAATTAATGGGTTACAGCGCTTGAACTGGCTGAAATTTTATTGTTTACGTCACTGACATAGACAAAAACAGTTTGATTCGGATTGGCTTCAACAGTAATGACCTCGCTGGCGGACTGCAGCCCGATCACCTGCAGGCTGTGCTTGCCGGGACTCACATCAAAACGCGCAGCCTGCGTATTGCTGGGCAGCGTTGACCATGCCCTTAAGTCGGCGCGCTCGGTTGCCACATTCATTAAATTTCCAGCCAGCTGGCCTAAGGCGCCCAATTGCTGGCCCAGCTGCTGCTGCGCGGCGTATTTGGCCGTGGCGCGCACAACCTGGCTGGTGACGGTATTTAAAGTCTGCTCCTTCAGGCTTTTCACCGCCAGCGCGCCAATATCGCTGACCAGATAGCTCTGCTGCGCCGGCCGGCTTCCCAGCTTGATTTTCAGGCTTTGCGGCGGCGCATAGGTGCTCGGCTCATAGCTTGCAAAGGCGATATTGATCAGCCCGTTCGGCATCGGGAAAGCCAGCTTGTTTTCAATTTTCTGCGGCACAATGCCCTGCTCAATGAACACAATGACCGGTACGGATTTCGCATTGCTGTTCACGGCTTTATCCACGCGCGCTACGTCTTTGGCAAAGCTTGAACTGCCCTGCAGCTCATAGGCTTTCTTGAAGTCAACCAGAGCGCTGTTGTAGTCGCCGGTAGCTTCCCACAGATTGGCCGCCATGTAAAAAGCATAGCCGTTCTGATAGGTATTTTTGATCCGGCCGGCAATCGGGTCTAAGCCTGCAAAGGCCTCATCTAAAGCCGAATAGTCAATGCTGGAAGCGGAATTCTGCTTTTCTTTTTTCTTTTCGAACTCTTTTTCGTGCTCCAGCTCAATTTCACGCTGAATGCCCTGCGCAATGCGCATTTCCACGCCGGCAGCTTCCGCGTCATTTAAAAAGATGTAGTTCTTGGCCTGCGAAATATGCGCCAGCACCTGCTCATATTGCGGCACCAGATAAGGCACCACGGACTCATTGCTGACCATCGACAGCGCCTTAAAGCCCACACGCGTCATGCTGATTTTGCTGCGGTTATTTTGCTTATCCAGCAGCTCAAAGGCTTTTTTGTAGGCATCCAGGCTGTCCTGATAGTTCTGATTCACCTGCAGAATCCGCGCCTGTTCCAAATGATACAGCACAGCATCTTTGGAATTTTTCTTGCTTTCAAACTTGGCGGCGGCGGATGAAGTCAGTTCCGCATTTAAAGAACTTCTGAACAGCGCCCCATCATCTTCATAAGTTCCGAACACGCCCGCATTGGCCTGCACAGCCGCCAGGGAAGCCACGCACAAAGCAGCAACATTCATGTAAGTTTTAGTACGCATAATGCATTATTTTAGCCAATGTCGCGCATATGATACAAACAGAAACAATTCAGGTCAAAGAAATATCTTCCTGTAAAACATATGATTATTTTTATTTAATTAAGCTCTGCTGCACATTTTCAGGCAAAGCAGCCGAAAAGCCGCCGCAATGTAAACTTTTATTAAAAGCCCCCCATGTTCATGCTCTTACTTATGTGATTTCTGCCTCAAGCCGGCGGCGCCAGGACAATAAAAAATAACCGCAGCGGATAATTCGTTAGAGAAATCCGCAAAGTCAATGCTATAGTCTAATTAAGCTCTGGACAGAGCTGACACTCTACAAAATTTAAAAATACTTTTGAAAATGCTTAGGGTCTGTTGACAATTCGCCTCTGTATGCAGCACGGACGCTTCACCGCCCAATTTTAGCCGGCAGCCTCGGCCATTCATGCATTATCAGCAGCCCCAGACTCAAGCCCGGAGAAGCCTAGGTGAGCAAACAATATCTGACGCATCGCTGCCTAATTGCTCCGCCAGATATGCAAGATGAATTTTTTGCAAATACGGTCATTTATTTGGCCCGTCACGATCAGGACGGCGCGCAAGGCATTATCATCAACCGCCCTTCAAGCATTCAGATTAAGGAACTGCTGAATGACCTTGAAATTGACGCAGACTATGTGCATCCGCATGCGGTGCTGCAAGGCGGCCCTTTGCGGCCGGAAGCCGGCTTTGTCCTGCATACCGGCCAGCCGACATGGCACTCCTCCATCGCCGTGGGGGAAAATGTCTGCATTACCACCTCTAAGGATATTCTCGATGCAATTGCGCACAATGAAGGCGTGGGGCGCTACCAGATTGCGCTAGGCTACGCCAGCTGGGCCAAAAACCAGCTGGAGGAAGAAATTGCCCGCGGCGGCTGGCTGATTTGCGAATCGGACATGGATTTGATTTTCAATTTGCCTTACCATGACCGCTGGGATGCCGCCTATAAGAAAATAGGGGTAGACCGCATTTGGTTATCTTCTGAGATTGGACATGCCTGACTTAAATGCGCCGCAAATGATTATGGCGTTTGACTTCGGTACGCAGAAAATGGGCATGGCCGTGGGCCAGTCCATGATTGAAAGCGCCAGCCCGCTGGCGCTGCTGCCGATGAAGGACGGCATTCCGAACTGGGATCAGCTGCTGAAAATCGTCAAGCAGTATCAGCCGGACTTGTTTCTGGTGGGCCTGCCTTTGAATATGGACGACAGCGAGTCCGAGCTTTCCGCGCGGTCGCGCAAATTTGCCCGCCGCCTGCGCCATCAGACCAATATTGCAACCCTGATGGTGGATGAGCGCCTGACCACCCGTGAAGCCCGCGGCGAACTGGAGCACTACCAGTCGCAGGGCCGCGGCAAAAAACTGGCCGCCGACAGCGTGGCCGCCGCCTTATTTATTGAAAGCTGGTACCGCAATCCAGAAGGCCTCACGCCATAATTGCGGCCTTCCGCCATTCAGGGCTGCAAAGAAAAATAATCAATTCATCCACTAAAAATCCGCCCGGTCCGCGCCTGCAAAGCCTCAATGCGCAGCCGCGGAAATATCGCTATTTAAGAAATCGGCTGCGAAAATAAATCAATGCCTCAGTTTTCCGCAGCGCTTATCACAATATACTGAAATTCAATAAAATTTTATAATTTCCGCATAAAAGCCCAGCACAGCGCCGCGCATTTTGTTATAAAGTTACCGTATAGAAAATTTTGACTTTTGTGTTAACCAAGCAGGTTTATATGGCGCTTTCCAGTTTTGGTAAAATTCTCACGGTCTTGGATTTATTTTCCCTGTCCCGCCCAGTGATTAATGTCGACATCATCAGTGAGGAGCTGAGCCTTTCCAAGCCGACCAGCTACCGCTACCTTAAAGAGCTGGTTTCAGCAGAACTGCTGCAGCGCCTGAGCGGCACCTCCGGCGACTATACGCTGGGTTCAAAAATTGCGGTCTTGGACTACATTTCCCGCACCACAGACCCGCTGGTGCAGATCAGCATTCCGTTCATGCGCAATATTGTCGAACGCACGGAATTTTCCTGCCTGCTGACGCAGTTAAATCATGATTCATGCATTGACCTGCATGATGAAGTCTTCAAGAACACGCCGCTGCTGTCTTACGGACGCGGCTGCCCGCGCCCGGTTTATATCGGCTCATCGGCAAAAACCATGCTGTCCCACCTGCCGAAGCCCGGCCTGCTGGACTATTACCGGCGCTATGCGCTGCAGCTGGCGCAAACCGGCTTTGCTGGCGATGAAGCTGATTTTCTGGCGGCAATGAAAAAAATCAAAAAGCAGGGCTATTATTTTTCCAATGGCGAGCTCGACCCGAATGTCGCCGGGGTCTCTGTGCCGGTTAAGTTTTCCAGCAAAGCGCCGCCGCTGGCTTTAACCCTGCTGGCTTCCAGAAACCGCTTTGAATTTGTCAATCTGCAGAAACTGATTGAAATCCTGCAGGAAAATTCCGCGCTGATTGAGAAGAAGTTTATGGCTTTGCCGGAAAATCAGGAAGGCTGAACGCTTCCGCTGCAGGGCCGTGATAAAAAACCGGACAGCACCAGCATTGCTGCCCCATAGCTGAGTAAAGGAAACTCCGGATACGCGGGTGCGGCATGAATGCCGCACGTTGCCCATCCCTTGCGCTGCATTTTAAAGCAGTGCTTAAAACTGGCTCAGGATGCCGTGTATGGGCAACAAAAGACTTTTGTTTTACTTTGGGTCTTTCCAAAGTAAAATCTTGCCTACACAAAGGCATTGAAACTTTCTAAAGCAAAAATGAGGCAGTGCAAGCATCATCGTTAATTGCCGAGATAGTTAACGCGACTAAAATCCAGTGCAATCATATTTTATGCAATTATGCACAAAACAGACTGTAGAGCTTAGCTATATATATTTGTTTTTAATTTATATTTTTTTAAAACTATACTATGACAGTGCAGGCGAAAACTTCGGTACAGAGCCGGCAGCATCAATGGCTTTAAAAGAAAAAGCCAGCCCGTTTCCTAACGGGCTGGCTTGACTGCGTTTTTTGCTTAGATTTGCATCTCAGCGCATCATCAGCGCTGCACTTTCAGCTCAATTTCTTCCACGCTGGTGTGGCGCACATCCAGGCCTTTCACCATATAAATCACCTGCTCGGAAATATTGCGCGCATGGTCGCCGATGCGCTCCAGAGAGCGCAGCACCCAAAGCACATTCATCACCCGGGTAATATGGCGCGGGTCTTCAATCATATAAGTCATCAGCGTGCGGGTTGCAGACTGGTATTCGCGGTCAATGTCGGCATCCGCCAGCAGCACTTTCAGCGCCTGATCAACGTCTAAACGCGCAAAGGCGTCCAAAGCGTCATGAATCATCACCCGCACCTGATTGCCGATATGGCGGGTTTCCATATAGCCGCGCGGCGAACCGCCCTCTTCGCACAGGCTTTGCGCAATGCGGGCAATTTTGGCCGCTTCGTCGCCGATGCGCTCCAAGTCGGTATTGGCTTTGGACATGGCGATCACCATGCGCAAGTCAATCGCGGCAGGATGGCGGCGCGCCAGAATCAGCGTCAGCGCCTCATCAATTTCAGTTTCATAGCGGTTAACCGTATTGTCCTGAAACTGCACATCAACCGCCATGGAAACATCTGTATCCAGCAGCGCATGAATGGCGTTCGCCACCTGCTGCTCAACCAGGCCGCCCATGGTCATGAATTTGGTGTTCACATCCTGCATATCCTCATTAAATTGCGAAGAAATATGGTGGCTCAGCACAGGATTATTTGGACTCACAGGACGCACTCCACAGCAGCAGATTAAGACAAATTTTTAAGCGGATATTAAAGCACATCCATTATGAAAGTTTGATGACGGCTGAATTTTTCTTTGCCGCCGCTTCAGCTCCCCGGCTGCGCTGGCCATGCTCACAGCGCTGTAACAAACAACTGCACAATACTCAACAGTACGGCGCAATTCCAGCGATAGAATAGCAGCATTATCAGACCTATATTGCCCTATTTGATTGCCGGATGCCTGTGCCAAAGATTTTTTCTTCCGCCGCAAAGCTCAGCTTTGCCTGTTCCTGCCTGCTTCTGACGGCAGGCTGCCAGCAGCAGCCTGAGCCGCAGCCTGCAAAGGAGCAGCTGGCCAGCGTGAATGTTCAGCATGAAACGGCTGACCTTTCCCTGCTGTGCCAAAAGCTCGAAGAAGATATGCAGGAAATCAGCAATCAGCGCACAGCCTTTGCCTTGGAGCAGATCAATCAGGATTTGAAAGTCTGCCTGCCTTTGCAGGATTTAGCCCAGCAGCGCCGCCTGCTGCAGCGCTCCAATGCCATGTATCAGCGCTTTCTGCATGTCGGGCGCAGCCCGGTGCAGCAGCTGGCATTTGAACAGTACGCCTTTGATATGGCGCAGCATCCGACCATTCAGCAAAGCCATTTTGAGCAGCTGGCCCTGCGTGACCAGTACCTGCTGAAGCATCAGGGGCAGGCTTATGTAGAGCTGATTGACGGCGGCCAAGACGGGCTGCATTACCGGCGCAGCCCGGAATATCTGGCGAAAGTCTTTGCGCCGTACATGCCGGAAGCCGAACGCGTATTTATTGAAAATTTGGCGCAGCAGAATCTGCAGCCGGCTTTCAGGGATCAGTCCCTGCTGATTGATGCGCCGGAAATTGCACGGCGCGCGCTGTTCTGGGAAGACTATGTTCAGGAATACCCGAAAAGCAGCTATATTCAGGATGCGCGGCAGCTGCTGCATCAGTACAAGATATTTTTATTCAAAGGCCTGAAAGATACTCCAGTTTCCAGCAGCTATGCCGGCCGCTTGGACGTGCAGGCCGGCGCAGCCGAAGAAATGCAGCGGATCGCCAAACTGCAGGATTCCGCCCTGGCCCTGCAGGCTGGCCGCTTCCTGCATTTTCTGGAAATGAGCCCGGAACAGCGCCTGCAGGCGGCAGGCGGGCAAAGCGGCCTCAGCCCCTGGCAGCAGCTGGAACTGTATCTGAATTTGCGCAGCCCGGCGCCGCGCTATAGAAAAGACTGCTTCAGCGACGCCGTCTGCCGCTAATCAACACATAATAAACAATTAATATTTAACTATTTTTTAACAAGCATCAGACAAAATCATCCTGCTGACTGTTCTTTAATGCCAGACTGGGCTAAGATTTCAGCACCGCTTGACGGAGCGCGGGTAACAGCCCGCTGAGATCGCCTAAATTCTGAATGTGCAGGGTTTGATGGCGAGTACCGTTGAACCTGATCAGGTTAAGACCTGCGTAGGAATCAAGCCATCTGAAAGCCTAGAGCTTCCGATTGATCTGCTCCGCTGCCGCTCCCCAAACCGGCTGAAGGCTTCAGCAGAACAATCCGCCAGGGTTTCCGGCCACGCTTGATTCGCTGATGACATTCATAAGGATCATTGCAATGAACCAGTTAACGAATCTTTCCTCAAATGATCTGTCTGCTCAGCATGAGCAAGACGCCAAAGATCTGACCCGCATTCTGCCCGCTTCATCCAAAGTGTATATCCAAGGCTCGCGCCCGGACATTCAGGTGCCAATGCGCGAAATTGCGCTGACCGATACCCCGACAGGCTTGGGCGGCGAAAAAAACCTGCCGCTGATGGTGTATGACACTTCCGGCGTTTACACCGACCCGAAAGTGGCAATTGACCTGAATAAAGGCCTGCCGAATGTGCGCGAAAGCTGGATTGAAGAGCGCGCGGATACTGAACGCCTGGACACCCTGAGCTCAGCCTTTGGCCAGGAGCGCCTGAAAGACATCCGCACTGCGGAAATCCGCTTTGCGCATATTCAAAAGCCGCGCCGCGCCAAAGCAGGCCAGAATGTCACCCAGATGCACTATGCCAGGCAGGGCATCATCACGCCGGAAATGGAATACATCGCCATCCGCGAAAACCAGCGCCAGCGCGAAGGCGCGGATATGCGCCAGCATGCCGGCCAGAACTTCGGCGCGCGCAACCTGACCGAAATCACCCCGGAATTCGTGCGCAAGGAAATCGCCGAAGGCCGCGCGATTATCCCCGCCAACATCAACCACCCTGAAATTGAGCCGATGATCATCGGGCGCAACTTTCTGGTGAAAATCAACGCCAACATCGGCAACTCGGCGCTGGGCTCTTCAATTGATGAAGAAGTAGCGAAAATGACCTGGGCGACCCGCTGGGGCGCGGACACCATCATGGATCTGTCTACCGGCAGGAATATCCATGAAACCCGCGAATGGATTATCCGCAACTCGCCTGTGCCAATCGGCACCGTGCCGATTTACCAGGCCTTAGAGAAAGTCGACGGCGTGGCCGAAGACCTGACCTGGGAAATCTTCAAAGACACGCTGATTGAGCAGGCCGAGCAAGGCGTGGATTACTTCACCATTCATGCCGGCGTGCTGCTGCGCTACGTGCCGATGACCGCCGGCCGCCTGACCGGGATTGTTTCGCGCGGCGGCTCCATCATGGCGCAGTGGTGCCTGGCGCATCATGAAGAAAACTTCCTGTATACGCATTTTGATGAAATCTGCGAAATCATGAAAGCCTATGACGTGTCGTTCAGCCTCGGCGATGGCCTGCGTCCGGGCTGCATTCAGGACGCCAATGATGAAGCGCAATTCTCGGAACTGCGCACGCTGGGCGAACTGACGCACCGCGCATGGGAGCATGATGTGCAGGTGATGATTGAAGGCCCGGGCCATGTGCCGATGCATATGATCAAGGAAAATATGGATCTGCAGCTGGAAGTCTGCCAGGAAGCGCCGTTCTACACCCTTGGCCCGCTGACCACGGATATTGCGCCGGGCTATGACCACATTACTTCCGCAATCGGCGCAGCCATGATCGGCTGGTACGGCACCGCAATGCTGTGCTATGTGACGCCTAAAGAGCATTTGGGCCTGCCGAATAAAAAAGACGTGAAAGACGGCATCATCACCTATAAAATTGCAGCCCACGCTGCCGATTTGGCCAAAGGCCATCCGGGCGCGCAGGCGCGCGACAATGCCCTGTCTAAAGCGCGTTTTGAGTTCCGCTGGGAAGACCAGTTCAATTTAAGCCTGGATCCGGACACTGCGCGCTCCATGCATGATGAAACCATGCCGAAAGAAGCGCACAAGTCAGCGCATTTCTGCTCCATGTGCGGGCCAAAATTCTGCTCGATGAAAATCACCCAGAATGTCCGGGATTATGCGCAAAATCAAAAGATTGCCGCATCATCAGCCGCAAGCGGCTCAGACATTGACGCCGGCATGGAAGCGATGAAGGCCGCTTATCAGGAACAGGGTCAAAAGCTGTACCATAAAGTGTAACGCTGCAAAAAAAGCGTTTGTGTTCCCTTAAATCTCAGTTAGGATGAAAACAGCCGTTTTCATCCTTTTACTTTTATTAAGCTTATGAATATTATTAAACAAGCTTCCTATAACAATAAAGATTACGCCATTGAAGGGCGTGAACATGTGTTCAGGGGCTTTATTCAGGTGGAAAAAGTCAGCTTGCGCCACCGCCTGTTTGCGCAGGACAGCTGCACGCCGGTGATTCAGCGCGAGCTGATTCACCGCCCCGAAGCCGCCGGCGTGCTGATTTACAGCCACCGGCAGCGGAAATTCGCCCTGATTGAACAGTTCCGGGTTGGCGCGATTGACGATGCCGATTCGCCGTGGCAGCTGGAAATTATCGCCGGGGTGCTGGATGACGATGAATCGCCGGAAAGCTGCATCCGCAGGGAAAGCCTGGAAGAATCCGGCTGCGCGCTGCGCGAACTGCAGCACCTGTTCAGCTTCTACCCTTCCGCCGGCGCATGTTCCGAACTGTTCCACCTGTACGGCGCGCAAGCCGAACTGCCGGAACACGGCGGCGTTTTCGGCATGCCGGACGAAGGTGAAAACATTCAGCTGCATATTCTGAATTATGCTGACCTGCCTCAGCTGCTGGCCAGCGGCCGATTAAAGAACGCGCCTGTCATTATGGCCTTGCAATGGCTGCAGCAGGAAATTCATACTATAAAGAATGTCTAAGGAGCAGGACATGCCTTTGCTGATGAATACAGAAATACCGCCGGACTGGACCATCATCCAGATCTCAGACACACATCTCATGGATCAGGAAGACCTTGAGTTTGCCGGAATGAATCCGGAACAGAGCTTCCGCGATGTCATGGCGCATATCACGCAGCGCTTTTCATCCATTCACGCCCTTGTGCATACCGGCGACCTGGCGCAGGTGCCGGTTCCGGCCACCTATGCGCGCTACCTGCAGCACATGCAGCAGCAGGACTTTCCGCATTTTCAGGTTCCCGGCAACCATGACGACACCGCGCTTTTCCCCTTTCATCAGCAGCGCGATCAGGCGCATGTGCTCAGCTTCGGCGCATGGCGCATTGTGCTGCTGAACAGCGCCGTCGCAGGCCAGGTCGATGGCTGGGTCGCGCAGCAGCAGCTGCAGCAGCTGGATCAGATTCTGGCGGAACAGGCGGAGCAGCATGTGATCATCGCCTGCCACCATCATCCTTTCGCCATGCAGTCGCGCTGGATTGACCAGCATAAGCTGAAAAATGCCGAACACCTGATGAATGTCATCGCCAAGCACCGCAACGTCAAAGCCGTGCTGTGCGGCCATGTGCATCAGGACTCCAGCAATGAATGGCGCGGCGTGCAGTTTCTGTCCACGCCTTCCACCAGCGTGCAGTTCAAGCCGCGCAGCGACAGCTTTGCGCTGGACCGCTCTGCGCCGGGCTACCGCGTGCTGCATTTGAAGGAAAACGGCGAGTTTTCAACCGAAGTTGTGCGGGTAAAAACCAGCCAGCCTGAAATTAATGTTCAAATTTCAGGTTATTAACTTTTCATTTTGATTTTTTTCCATTAATTTATGGCATCTGATGAAAAAGTGGCAGATCCAATCCACACATCTAAGACTATCTAAATCGAAAAAAAGTCTATATGATGACGGCCCTGCGGGAGCAATCTCCTTGCGCGGGTGGATAAAAAACTTGCATATCACCATATTTTTTGCGTATAGATATATGCATATGATGAGGAATGCCCTATATGGCGAATGACAACCAAAATCAAGTCTTAGATGAACAAGATGCGGCGGATGAGAAATCTGTAAAGCGCGTCCGCAAAGCCAAGCCAAAGGCGTCTGAAGGCGGGTCTACTGCTAGCTTATTTGGTATTGAGCCTTATCAACCGAAGAAAAATGAAGAATACATGTCAGAAGGGCAGCTTGAGCATTTCCGCCGCATTCTGCTGGCATGGAAAGCTGAGCTGATGTCTGAAGTGGACCGCACTTTAAACACCATGCAGGACGAAAATACTGCGCTTCCTGACGTGAATGACCGCGCAACGCAGGAAGAAGAGTTCGCAATTGAATTGCGCACCCGCGACCGCGAACGCAAGCTGATCCGCAAAATTGAGCAGTCGATTGAAGCCATCAAAAATGATGACTACGGCTTCTGCGAAACCTGCGGCATTGAAATTGGCCTGCGCCGCCTGGAAGCGCGCCCGACGGCGACTCTGTGCATTGACTGCAAGACGCTTGCAGAGATCAAAGAGAAGCAGAACAACGGTTAAGCATGCTATCCGGTAATCCTCCCCTGACCCCTTCTTTAATCAAGCAGGGGGACAGCAGGATGGCTTATACGGGCCGGTTTGCGCCATCGCCAACCGGCCCTTTGCATTTTGGCTCTTTAATCACCGCCGTGGCCAGCTACTGCGATGCCCGCGCCCAGCAGGGCAAATGGCTGGTGCGCATTGAAGACACCGACATTCCCCGCATTTATCCCGGCAGCGAAGATCATATCCTGCGTTCAATTGACGCCTTTCAGCTGGAACCGGACGCGGAAATCATCTTTCAGAAAGACCGCCTTGAAATCTATGAATCCGTCATTGAGCAGCTGCATCAGCAGGGCTGGGTTTACGCCTGCCAGTGCACCCGCAAAATGCTCGGCTCCAACCATATCTATGCCGGCACCTGCCGCAATTCAGCCCTGCCTTTCGCGGGCCAAGCCATCCGCGTTAAAGTAGATGATCAGGAAATCTGCTTTGCAGACCGCCTGCAGGGCCGGCACTGCTCCAACCTGCAGCGGGACTTAGGCGACTTTGTGCTGAAGCGCCGTGACGGCATCATCAATTACCAGCTGGCGGTCACGGTTGATGACTGCCTGCAGGGCATGACCCATGTGGTGCGCGGCGCCGACCTTCTGGACAATACCGAGCGCCAGATCTGGCTGGGCCGGCTGCTCGGCTGCCCGGAGCTGCAGTATATGCACCTGCCTCTGGCCATGAATGATCAGGGCCAGAAGCTGTCCAAGCAGAATATGGCGCAGGCGCTGGATTTAACTCAGGCGCCGCAGCTGCTGCAGCAGGCAATTGCAGCGCTTGGCCAGCCTCCTGTAGAAATAGCCCAGCCGCGTGAAATGCTGGCGCAGGCAGCCAGCCAGTGGCAGATTCAGCGGATTCCTCAAGGCACGCGGATTCAAGGAATATTCTTATGATTTCGGCGCCAGGGCAGGCAGCCGGTTTTGCTGGCGCCGCAGCCTCAAATACTGCGCAAACGTCAGACAGCTGTCCAGAATCAGGCTCAGTCCAAAAATCAGCAGGATGTTCTGCAGGCTCAGCGTGATCAGCCCCATCCCGTATAAAATATAGACTGCGCCATAAAATAAGGCATTTACCGCAAGCGTCTGAAATAAGATTAAATCAATGCGCCCGATGCCGTAAAAATACTGATCCAGCACGCTGTTCCATGCAAACAGCGCATAGCAGCCGCTCATCCATACCGCCATTTGCGCTATCTGCCGGGCATGTTCAGCGCCCAGCACATGCTGGATAAAGCTTTCCCACCAGGGCATCGTCAGCAGCCAGACAGCAATAACGCCAGCAACCAAAAGCAGATATGCGCGGACTTTCGCCGCGCTTAATGCCTGATGAACCGCAGCATCCTGCTTGGCCAGCTGCGCGACCGCCAAAACCGGCAGCAGCAGCCATCCCCAGATAAACTGGTTCATCAGCCAGAAATCCCCTGAACGCTCGGCCATATTGAGCATTTTTAAAATGATCAGGGCAAATACCGCATTGCGGATCAATGATTCTATGCCTGAAACGGCTGCTTTTCTGCAGTAATCCCGGATCCAGCCGCTATTGCTGAATTTAAGCTGCGCGAAGCGCACCCCTTGGGCATAAATCACCGCAAATGAAATGCAGGCAAGAATCAGATGAACAGCAAGATTGCAGAGGGCAACGCCTGTCAGCCCCAGCTGCAGTGAAAAATTCAGGGAACTGACCAGAACGCTGTCCAGAATCAGGATCAGCCCGCTGTGCAGCAGCAGCAGCAGGTAGAGGAATTTCTGATGATTCTGCAGAATCAGAATCAGCTGGCAATAGCTGAACAGGCTGGAAAATAAAACCGCCAGCGCTTCCAGGCGGATGTACTGCACCGTCTGCGCCTGCAGTTCCGGACTTTGGCGCATAAACTTTACCGCCTCAGGCGCGCAGAGTAAAAACAGCAGCGTTGCCCCCAAGTAGGCTGCGGCAAACAGGCTTAAAGTCGCCGCGATCCGCCGCCGCCATTCGGCTTTATCCCGAATCACCTGCCCCAGAATAAACGCCAGAGGCAACAGCAGGGCTTCATTCAGCACCTCATACAGCAAAGACACCCATGCCAGCTGAGCTGCAATGCTGAACGCCGCCCCAGCGTCAATCTGCCCGATCCAGTAAATGCGGAACGTTGAATAAAGCAGCGGGATCAGGCTTCCGAGAAGCAGAAACAGCAGCAGCTTATAGTTAATTCCCGCCAATTCCCTCACCAGCATAAACATCCTCTTTTTAGTCCGCTGCAATTGCCGGTTTAAGCCACAAAAAAGCCTGCTGATATGCAGCGATCAGCAGGCTTTGATCTTCCAATATATAAATGCAGCTTAGAAGCTGGATTCCTCTTTGCTTGGATTCACCTGATTGGTCGTGGCTTCAATTTTCAGCACCAGGCTGACCATCACCGCGCACATAATCAAAGACGAGCCGCCGTAGCTGATGAACGGCAGGGTCAGGCCCTTGGTCGGCAGCATGCCCATGTTCATGCCGGCATTCACCAGAATCTGCAGCAGGAAAATAATGCTGATGCCGTAAGCCAGGTAGCCTGCGCGCAGATACTGATGCTTCAGGGCGCGGTGCCCGATTTTAATGCAGCACACCACCATCGTGAAGGACAGCGCCAGCACCGTGGTAATGCCGAAGAAGCCGAACTCTTCGCCCAGAATCGCCAGCATGAAGTCGGTATGCGCCTCCGGCAGGTAGGACATTTTCTGAATGCTGTGGCCCAGGCCGACGCCAAACCATTCGCCGCGCCCAAAGGCCATCAGCGCATTCGACAGCTGGTAGCCGGTGCCCAGCGGGTCAGCCCAGGGATTGGTGAATGACAGCGCGCGCTGCAGGCGGTACGGCTCAAAGACAATCGCCGCGGCCAAGCCGACAATAATGGCTGCCAGAAACGCGATGAACTGAATCGGCGGCGCGCCGGCCAGGAAAAATACCCCCAGAATCATCAGGACAATTACCGCTGTTGCGCCCAGATCCGGCTCCGCCAGAATCAGGCCCACGGTGATGATCATGACCGCGCCTAAGCGGAACAGGCCAGACAGGTTGTTGCGCACCTCTTCCGCCCTGCGCACCACATAGTCCGCAGTGAAAATCGCCATCATGACTTTGGCGACTTCGGAAGCCTGCAGGGTAAAGCCGGCGATGCGGATCCAGCGGGTAGAGCCATTGACCTCGGTTCCGGCCACCAGCACCACCGCCAGCAGCCCGATGGTCAGCAGCCACAGCGGGAAGGTATTGTTGAACCACACATTCATCGGCACTTTATAGGCCAGGAATGCAGCAATGCAGGCCACCAGAATGGAAATGCCGTGGCGCGTCACATAGTGAAAGGCATTTTCATGCAGGCGGTCCGCATAGGGCATGGATGCCGAAGCCACCATGATTGAGCCCAGGCACAGCAGGGCCAAAACGCAGAAGATCAGCACATTGCGCATATTGACTTCGGCAGGGAGCTTGGGCGCCCACCGGCCGTAGGCTTCGTTTATTTTACTTATGGTCGTCTGAGCTAACCCAGCCATACAACTTTCCTTATCGTTCTTTTAAACCAGTACATTGACGCAATCAACAAACTGCTGACCGCGCTCACTGTAACCTTTAAACATATCAAAACTTGCGCATGCCGGAGACAGCAGCACGACGTCATCCGCCTGCGCATGCTGCCGGCAGAGCTCCACCGCCTGCTGCAATGATTCCGCATGCAGCAGTTCCACTGTTCCCGCAACGGCCTTTTCAATAATTGGCCGGTCTTCACCGATCAGCACCGCAGCTTTGGCATATTTGCTGAGCGATGCACGCAGCGCGCTGAAGTCCTGCCCTTTGCCCTGCCCGCCCAGAATAATCACCACTTTGCCGCCTTTGGCTTCAATGGCGGCGCCTAAGCCGTCAAGCGCAGCCAGCGTCGCGCCGATATTGGTGCCTTTCGAGTCGTTGTAATAGCGCACGCCGTGCAGCTCTTTGACGAATTCGCAGCGGTGCTCCAAGCCTTTGAAGGTCTTCAGGGTTTCCAGCATGCTGTGCAAAGGCAGGCCAATCGCTTCACCCAAGGCCAAGCAGGCCAAGGCGTTCGCCACATTGTGCGTGCCTTGAATGTACATCTCTGAGCTTTTCAGCAGGCGCTCGCGGCCGCGCGCCAGCCACATGGTGCCGTCGTCATCCCTTAAAACGCCGTACTGATTAAGATCCGGCGCATTCAGGCCAAAGCTCTGCATCGGCGTTGCATCCGGCACCAGAGGGCGGGTCAGCGAGTCATCACGGTTAAATACCACTTTTTTCACGCCCTGAAAGATGCGGTGCTTGGCGGTGTGGTAGCCCATCATGTCGCCATGGCGGTCTAAATGGTCTTCACTCATGTTCAGCACGACAGCCACTTCGGCTGCCAGATTTGAAGTGGTTTCCAGCTGAAAGCTCGACAGCTCCAGCACATACAGATCCGGATCATCCTTGATTAAATCCAGCGCCGGACGGCCCAAGTTGCCGCCGACAGCTGCTTTTCTGCCCGCATCTTCGGCCATCAGGCCAAACAGCGTGGTGACGGTGCTTTTGGCATTGGAGCCGGTAATCGCGACAATCGGCTTGTCTGTGGCGCGGCGCAGAATCTGAATTTCGCTGACCACTGGAATGCCTTTGGCGATGGCGGCCTGAATTTCAGGAAGCTTCGGGTCCAGCCCCGGGCTGATGACAATTTCATCGGCCTGCAGCAGCAGCTCTTCATCCAGCCTGCCGAAGCTGGTCTGCACCGCAGCGGGGATTTGATCATGGCCCGGCGGGGTTTGCCGTGAATCTGTTGCTGCAACGCGGTAGCCTTGCGCATGCAGGAAATTAACCGCGGCGACACCTGAAATTCCAAGTCCGGCAACGACCTTTAAACCACCACGCTGTATTAACATTTTTGCCCCATTTTATGGTCTGTCTTTAAAACTGACAAAATGTTAGCACTTTGCTGTTTTGAATGCTTTTTCAGTTTTGACTTTCTGGCGGTTTTTTTGTGTCAGCGCGTAAAAAAACCGTCATAAAAATGACGGTTTGCAGTTTTTCATCGGCAGCGGATTTTATTTCCACTTCACCGCCTGCACTTTAGGCTTTTTTTCGGCAGCATTGTCAGAGGCCGCGCAGCCGCAGCCCCCGCCGCATCCGGCCGCGGCTGCCGGCTTCAGCCATTTGGCCAAAGCTGTCCAGCCTTGCCTTGCGCTGGCGTCTGAGAGCTGCGTAAAGGCGGAAGCCGCGGTTTTCGGAAACACCTTCTTAAACACCACGGCAACGCTCCAGATCACCAGTGCAGCCACTATTAGAATTTCAATCATTGCAGTCCCCTCTCATGCGGCTTTCGCGGAAAAATCAGCCGAAGTAATGCGAAGCAATTTGATAGGTCAGGAAAGACATCAAATAGGCCAAGCCGAACAGGTACACGGTCATGAAGCCCACGGTTTTCCATGAACCGGTTTCACGCTTTACTGTGGCCAGCGTGGCCAGGCAGTGCGGCGCATAAATAAACCACACCAGCAGCGACAGGCCTGTCGCGAGCGACCAGCCTAAGTCGCCGCTGCTGATTAAGGTGGACAGGCCCTGTGAAATCGCGTCATCATCGGCCGCTGACAGGGCATATACTGTGCCCAGCGCCGCCACCACCACTTCACGGGCAGCCATGGCGGGAATCAGGGCGATGCAGATCTGCCAGTTGAAGCCCAGCGGGGCAAAAACCGGCTGCATTACATGGCCCAGCATGCCGGCAAATGAATAATCAATCGCCGGCAGCGCTGCGCCTTCCGGCGGCTGCGGGAAAGTGCACAGGAACCACAGCAGAATCGACAGCGCGAAGATAATGCCGCCGACACGCTTTAAGAAAATCTTGGCGCGGTCCAGCAGGCCAATCCAGACGCTTTTCACGTCAGGAAAGCGGTAGCTTGGCAGCTCCATCAGCAGCATATGCTGAGATTTGTCTTTCTGAAAGAATTTCAGCACGAAGGATACCGCCAGCGCGCTGAGAATGCCCGCCATATACAGGCCGAACAGCACCAGGCCCTGCAGGTTGAGCAGGCCCCAGACCATTTTCTGCGGAATAAAGGCAGCAATCAGCAGCGCATACACCGGCAGGCGCGCGGAGCAGGTCATCAGCGGCGCGACAAAAATCGTGGTCAGGCGGTCGCGCGGGTCACTGATGCTGCGGGTCGCCATAATGCCCGGAATGGCGCAGGCAAAGCTGGACAGCAGCGGAATAAAGGCGCGCCCGCTGAGGCCGGCTTTAAACATCAGCTTATCCAGCAGGAAAGCCGCGCGCGGCAGATAGCCCGACTCTTCCAGCACCAGAATAAAGAAGAACAGAATCAGAATCTGCGGCAGGAACACCACCACGCCGCCGGCGCCGGCAATAATCCCGTCCACAATCAGGCTGTTGAGCAGCGGATGCGAAATATGCGGGCCAAGAAATTCGCCCAGCCAGCCAAAGAACGTTTCAATGCCGTCCATAAACGGCGCAGCCCAGGCAAAAACCGCCTGAAAGATCACAAACATCATCAGCGCAAGGCTGACCAAGCCCAGCACCGGATGCAGGAAAATTTTATCCAGAAAATCGGAGCGCTTGTCTTCCTGATCGGCAAAATGCACTACATCCTGCAGCAGGGCCGCAATTTTCTTGTGACTGTCGCCGGTCAGGCCGCTGAGTTCGGTATGCGGCGCCGAATACTTGCCCTGATCCAGCGCATTCATCAGGTTTTCAATGCCTGAATTGCGCACCGCAACCGTTTCCACCACCGGAATGCCGAGGCGCTCCGAGAGTTTCTGAGTATTGATCTGCATGCCGCGGCGGCGCGCTTCATCCATCATGTTCAGCACCAGCAGAATCGGCCGGCCCAGCGCGATCATTTCCAGAACCAGGCCCAGATGCAGCTTTAAGTTGGTGGCGTCAACCACGCACAGGAAAGCATCCTGGCTGCCCTCTTCCGCAATTTTGCCCTGCACTACATCGCGGGTAATCGCTTCATCCGGACTGGTGGCGTCCAGGCTGTAGGTGCCGGGCAAATCCAGCACGCGCACGGCTTTGCCGGACGGCAGGCTGAAGCTGCCGACTTTGCGCTCCACCGTGACCCCTGCATAGTTGGCCACTTTTTGGCGCGTGCCGGTCAAATGGTTGAATAATGATGTTTTACCGCAGTTAGGATTACCGACTAGGGCAATACGCAGCGCCTCAGTCATGCCGGTGCTCCTTCTATTTCTATTTTTTCAGCTTCAGTTTTGCGCAGCGCGAAGCGGGTAAAGCCTATTTGAATTAAAATCGGGTCTCCGCCAAAAATGCCTTTGGTAATCACCTGCACTTTTGTACCTGGTATAAAGCCCAATGTTTCCAAACGGCTCGCCACAACATCAGTCTGGGAGTTTTGGCCATTCCGGATGCGGTGCACCTTTTGAATGATGGCTGACTGCTTGACTTTTAAATCAGATAAACGCACGCGCCTAATCCTAAAAACTTTTATTAAACATTATACAGGCAAATGAGAATAATTACCAAATCAGATTTGATTTCAATTCCCATTCTCCCTGCGCATCGACAGGCCGGGCAAATTGATTTACATTGCATTCAGCCTGGAATTTCCCCTTGGCTGAGCGGATAAAGTTGAAGATTGCATGCTGAATAAAAAGCCCCGTGTCCCGGCCCCAGTCGCCATCCCTGAACAGCTGAGCTTCCTGCAGGGCTTCCGCGACTACTTGATTGCGCAAACGGTCAGCCCGCATACGCGCAACGCCTATTTATCTGATTTAATTCAATGCAGTGCGTACTGCGCCCAGCCCATGCCGGCATGGAGCAGCGATGACGTTTCCGACGTACTTTTAGCGCTGACCCGGCAGGGGAAAAGCCCGCGCTCAATCGCCCGCGCGCTGTCCGCGCTGCGCTCATTTTTTAAATTCCTGCGCGAACAGAAGCTGCGCAGCGACAACCCGGTCAGCGCGCATAAAACCCCGAAGCTGGGGCGCGCCCTGCCCAAGGACCTGTCCGAAGCGGACGTGGAAGCGCTGATTAATGCGCCGGACATCAGCACCGCGCTGGGCCTGCGCGACCGCGCCATGCTGGAGGTGCTGTACGCCTGCGGCCTGCGGGTCACGGAGCTGCTGCATCTGCGCCTGGAGCTGATCAACCTGAAGCAGGGCTATTTGCGCATCGTCGGCAAAGGCAATAAGGAGCGTCTGGTGCCTTTGGGGCAAATGGCCTGCGAATGGGTTGAAAAGTATTTAACTGAAGCCCGCGCAGCCCTGTATAAAACCCCGACGGATTACCTATTCCTCACCCAGCACGGCGGAGTCATGAGCCGGCAGAATTTCTGGTACGCCATCAAGCGCTATGCGCTGCAGGCCAATATTCAGTCCGAGCTGTCGCCGCATACCTTAAGGCATGCCTTTGCCACGCATTTGCTGAATCACGGCGCTGACTTGCGCGTGGTGCAGATGCTGCTGGGGCACAGCGACCTGTCCACCACGCAAATTTACACCCATGTAGCGCAGATCCGCATGCAACAGCTGCACGCCGCCCATCATCCGCGCGCTTAACGGCGCTGAATGCCGGATTAAGAAGTTTTATCGCCCCGGCTTTTTTTTGCTATGCTTACCCACCAGTTTTATAAAGCTAAAACAAAAGGGTTGTTTATGCGATTTACCCGTTCAAACATTTTTACCGCATGTGCGCTTGCTGCCGGACTGGGCTTAAGCGCCTGCTCCAAATCCAATAATGATGCAGAAAAACAGGCGCCGCTCACCGCCAGCGCGCCGGCGACGGGCGAAGCTTCCACCCTTTCTGAACGCAATGCGCAGCAGCGCCTGACCGCCACGCTGCAGGACGGACTGAAAAAAGCCAATATCGGCGCCAAAATTGTCGATGTGAAGCCGACTGAAGTGCCGAACCTGTACTGGGTCAGCCTTGACGGCATGCCTTCAGTTTATGCCACTGCGGACGGCAAATACATTCTGCAGGGTGAAATCGTGCGCCTGGGCGGCAAAGAGCTGTATAACGTCAGCCAGAACCTGCAGGCCGCCAGCAACAAAAAAATCTTTGAACAGCTGAAAGCCGAAGACCTGCTGATTTACAAAGCGCAGGGCAAAACCAAGCATGTAGTCTATGTGTTTACCGACGTCAGCTGCCCTTACTGCCATAAGCTGCATGAGCATATGGATGAAATCAACGGCAAAGGCATTGAAGTGCGCTATATCGCCTGGCCGCGCGGCGAGCAGCATATTCCAATGATGGAAGCCATCTGGTGCAGCGCCGACCGCAAGGCAGCCTTCAGCAAAGGCATTGCCGGCGAACAGATCGCGCCGGCTTCCTGCAGCAGCCCGGTGCGCAGCATGTATGAAATGGGGCTGAATATCGGCGTCAACGGCACACCGGCCATCTACAGCGCTGACGGGGTTTACCTGGGCGGCTACATGGAGCCGGGTGATTTGCTGGAACGCTTAAATAAATAATTTTTATTGATTAAATTACTGTTTTTTATAGATAGCGATAAAGTTGTGAATCTCCTAGAGTCATGGCATTTTTTTAGCTATGATCTAGGTTCGCTTAAAGTTGATGAATATTATGGAGTGTGACGTGAAACCAGTTCGCCTGGCAATCCTCGGTCTTGGTACTGTGGGTGGTGGTGCCCTTAAACTATTAAAAGAAAATGCTGCCGAGATTAAACGTCGCACCGGTCGTGAAATTCAAATTACCCATGTCGGCACGCGCCGCCCGCGCCCGGATCTTGAACTTCCAGCATCGGTCAAGCAAAGCGCTGATTTAATGTCGATTGTGCGCCAGCCGGATGTCGATGTGGTGGTGGAAGTCATGGGCGGCATTCATCCCGCTTACGACGTCATCATGGAAGCGATCAAGCACGGAAAGCAGATTGTCACCGCCAACAAGGCGCTGCTGGCGGAACACGGCAACGAGCTGTTCAAAGCGGCCGATGACCACAAAGTGCAGATTGCCTATGAAGCGGCGGTGGCCGGCGGCATTCCGATTATTAAAGTCATGCGCGAAGGCCTGGCAGCTAACCGGATTGACTGGCTGGCGGGCATCATCAACGGCACAGGCAACTTCATTCTGACCGAAATGCGTGAAAAAGGCCGCGCCTTTGCCGATGTGCTGAAAGAAGCGCAGGAACTGGGCTATGCCGAGGCTGACCCGACTTTTGACGTCGAAGGCATTGACGCAGCCCATAAGCTGACGTTGCTGGCATCCATCGCATTCGGCATTCCGCTGCAGTTTGATAAAGTCTTCACCGAAGGCATCAGCAAAATCACCGCGCAGGACGTGAAATACGCTGAAGACCTCGGCTTCCGCATCAAGCATCTCGGCATTGCGCGCCGCGCCGCCAAAGGCATTGAGCTGCGCGTGCACCCGACCCTGATTCCTGAAGACCAGCTGATCGCCAATGTCAACGGCGTGAAAAATGCGGTGCTGGTGCAGGCCAATGCGGTTGGCCCGACGCTGTATTACGGCGCAGGCGCAGGCGCAGGCCCGACCGCTTCAGCGGTCATTGCCGATGTGGTGGATATTGTCCGCGACATCTCCTATACCGAAGACGGCGCAGGCACTATTCCGCAGCTGGCCTTTGAAGCGCTGACCGATCTGCCGATCCTGTCGCGTGAAGAAATGACCACAGGCTACTACATCCGCATCAACGCTGAAGACCAAACCGGCGTTCTGGCGGATGTCACTACGATTCTCAGCCGCGCCGGCATCAGCATTGACGCCATCATGCAGCAGCCGCGCTTAAAAGACCTGATTCCGATCGTGATTCTGACCGACCCAGTCGTGGAATCAAAAATGGATGAAGCGCTCGCGCAGATTCAGGCCTTGCCGGTCATTCATGGCGAGATTGTGCGAATTCGTTTAGAATCGCTGGATAATTAACCGGGCCGAGGGGGATTTTTCAATGCCCCCTCGCCAAGCTCTATACACCATTGGAACATCATCATGTCGAATGCCAATCGTTATACTGGTTTAGTTGACCGTTA